>DATHAZ010000001.1:0-9014 GCA_035296445.1 Pyrinomonadaceae bacterium
AGGAACTGGCCGTGCTCGCGCCGCTCGAACGCGTGGCCTTTCGCGTGACGCGGCGGATGAATCAGGGCGCGTGGAAGCGTTTCTGGACGTTCTGCCAGCGCACGCTCGGCATGAGCTGGATACGCCTCTGCACGTACAACCTGATGCGCGTCCACGGCCTCGAACACGTCGAAGCCGTCTCTCACGAGCGACCCATCCTGCTCGTCTCGAATCATCGCTCGTTCTTCGACATGTACACGGTGTCGGCCGAACTGTTCCGGCGCACGAGTTGGGAGAAGCGTCTGTTCTTCCCGGTGCGCGGGCGTTTCTTTTACGAGTCGCCGCTCGGCATGCTCGTCAATCTCGTGATGGGCTGGTGGTCTATGTACCCGCCCTTCTTCGCGGCGGGCAGCAACCCGATCCCCGAAAAACGCGACTTCGATAAATACTCGATGCGCGTGCTCGTAGACCTCTGCCAGCGCGGCCGTGGACATTTGATCGGCTTTCACCCCGAAGGCACGCGCAACAAAAATCCAGACCCCTATTCGTTCCTTCCCGCCAAGCCCGGCGTCGGCCGCCTGATCAAAGACGCCACGCCGCAGGTCATCCCCGTCTTCGTCGCCGGACTCAACAACGACCTGCCACGCCAGGTATTGGGCAACTGGACGGGCGGCGAACTGATCCGCGTCCACTTCGGCCCCGCTCTCGACTACACACAGTTTCTCGGAAAGCGTGACGGCATCCGCACCTACAAAGAGATCGCCGAGTTCGTCATGTCCAAGATCGCCGAACTCGGCGAACAGGATCGCGCGATGTACGATAAAAGTGATGAGTGATGAGTGATGAGTAAAAGAATTGAAAGATTTGAGGATTTTGTGGCGTGGCAGAAGGCGCGCGTGATGACGGGTGAAATTTATAAGATTACTGAGCAAGGGCGATTCGCGAGGGATTTCGGGTTACGTGATCAGATTCGACGGGCTGCGGTTTCAGTGATGTCGAATATTGCTGAAGGCTTCGAAAGAGGACGACCCGGAGAGTTTCACCAGTTTCTATCAATTGCGAAGGCTTCATGCGCTGAAGTTCGCTCTCAGCTTTATATTGCATTGGACGCAGGCTATTTGACTCAAGAAGAGTTTGATCGGCTGATAGAGAAGGCAATGGAGACGGGACGAATCATCGGGGGACTTCGCGCTTCTGTCGAGCAAAGACGCGATTCCTTGTAACTTATGTCTTTTAACTCATCACTCATCACTCATCACTCATCACTTCCCCTCGTCATCGTGAATCCGGCGTCCGCGGGCGGCGCGACGGGCATGGCCTGGCCGCGCCTGGCGAGCGACCTGCGCGCTCACTTCGGCGCGTTCAACTGCGCATTCACGGAACGCGCGGGCGACGCTTCCGTCATTGCCGGACGCGAGGCGGGAGCGGGAAGAAGTTTGATCATCGCCTGCGGCGGCGACGGCACGATCTCGGAAGTGGCGAACGGCATCCTCGAATCGGGCGCGGATGCGGAGTTGGGGATTTTGCCCAGCGGGACGGGCGGCGACCTCAGGCGCACGCTCGACATACCGGAGCGCGGCGCGGACGCTTGCGCTGCTCTCTCCCGCGGGCGGAGCGTTCGCGTGGATGCGGGGCGAGTGGAATTTCAGGATCAAGCGGGCGGGCGGGCGCGGCGATATTTTTTGAACGTCGCATCCTGCGGCATGGGCGGCGAGGTCATCCGTCGCGTGGAAGAGAACTCGGCCGGGTGGCTCGCTTCGGCCTCGCGTCGGGTGGGGGGCGGGCGTGCCGCTTACGCGCTCGCTTCGCTGCAAGCGGCCGTCTCTTTCGACCGGCCGGTGCTGCGCCTACGGCTCGACGGGGGGGCGGAATTTCGTCTCGCCGTAACTAATTTGTGCGTCGCCAACGCGCGCTACTTCGGCGGCGGGATGAAGATCGCGCCGGAAGCGAAACTCGACGATGGGCTGCTCGACGTGGTGGCCGTCGGCGACCTCGACACGCTCAGGATTTTAACCAACGTCTACCGGCTCTATCTGGGCACGCATCTCGGCATGCGCGAAGTTCGACATGCGCGCGCGCGGCGCATCGAAGTGTCCGCCGATAAACCGGGCGAGCATGTGTTGATTGAGATTGACGGCGAGTTGTCGGGCGCGCTGCCCGCGACTTTTGAAATCATCCCGCGTGCCTTGCGCGTGCGCGCGCCCGTTTAAGGAACAGGGTAACAGTCGCGACGGGAGATGGATTGATAGCCCCGACAGGGGCGGCATATTTATAGCCCACGGCGCTAGCCGTGGGATCAAACGGTAAATAAAAGTTAGAAGCCCCGTCAGGGGCGAAAGAATTTCGAGTCGAATCTCTTTCGCCCCTGACGGGGCTTAAATCATTTAGGGATCGTGGCGATCCCACGGCTTGCGCCGTGGGCTACTCCCTGTCGCCCCTGTCGGGGCTTCGCTAACACGACATCGTTTTTCACGGACGCGTTCACACGAACGCGCCCTTGCCCAGAAAATTCTCGCGCACGTAAGTCACGGTGTCTTGCAGCGTCTCGGCCGCGTCGCGCGGCGCAAAGCCCAATTCGCGCGCGGCCTTCGTGGAGTCGAAGTACCAGAAGTATTCCGCCATCTCGATCTCGGCGGGTTCGACGGGCGGCGCGAGTTTCCATTGCCGGTAGAGCGAGTGGAGCGCGTGCGCGCCGGAGACGGCGAACTTCGAAGGGAGCGAGAAACGCGGCGCGGACACCTTCGTCAAACGTTCGAGACGCCCGAAGAACTTATCGAAAGTCCAGTTGGCCGAGCCGAGCAGGTAACGTTCACCGTGCGCGCCGCGCGCCATGGCCGCGCGCATGCCGGCGGCTGCGTCGCGGGCGTCAACGAAGTTCAAGCCGCCCCCCGGCACGGCCATGATCTTGCGCGCGAGGAAATCCAGCACGACCTTCGTCGAACTCAGACGCTCGTCGCCGGGGCCGAGCAGCAAACTCGGGTTGACGATCACGAGCCGCCGCCCCGCGCCCGAAAAATGTTCCAGTGCGACGCGCTCCTGATAATACTTGCTCGCGTAGTAAGGCCAGCGCGCGATGATGTCGAGCGGCGGCGGCCAACTCTCGTTGGGCAGCGCGGTCGCGTCATCGGTCACGGCAATCGTCCCGCTCGAAGAGGCCAGCACGATTGTTTCCACGCCCGCCCCCGCCGCCGCCTCGCAGAGCACGCGCGTCCCTTCGACGTGCAACTCGTACATGCCGTGCGAGTCCTCGCGCCCGCGCGAGACGCGCCCCGCGAGATGATAGACAGCCGCGACGCCTTCGAGCGCACGCGTCACGTCCGCCCTGTTCGTCACGGAACCCGTCACCGTCTCGACGCCCAACTCGCCGAGCCACGCAGGATTCGTCGTCGCCAGTACGCGCACGCGTCCGTCGCCCGCCTCGACGAGTTGACGCACCAGATGCGTGCCGAGAAAACCCGTCCCGCCCGTCACCAGCGTGTAGCCTCGCGGCCGTTTCACGAGCGCAGTGGTCGCGCCCTTTTGCGCCCCGGCGGCCTTCGCCTTTGCCGGAGCTTTCCGCGCCTTCGTTGTCGCTTTCTTGGTAGCCATAAAAAGAGTGACGAGTGACAAGTGACGAGTGACAAGTTAAAGACAAGCATTTTTAACTTGTCACTCGTCACTTGTCACTCGTCACTGTTTTCTAAACCGTTACCTCTTCTTCGGGTGTGCCGCGCCGTTCGGCTCGCCAGCGTTTGCGCAGGGCTTGGGCGTCGAAGTTGCTGCGCGTGCCGTCGCGCAGGTTCTCGACCTGATGTTGGACGAAGGCGGCGATCAGCCTGTACGACTCGGACTTGGACATTCCGCGAGTCATCGCCTCCAACTCCTCCGCGCCGAGGAAGCGGCCGATGCGCGCCGCGATGTCGCGGCTCTTGAGCATGTTCGATCCCTTCGGCAACGCCTCGTAAGTGCCGTGCAGGTAGACGGGCAGGATGCCGATGCGCGCCGTGAGCGCGAGGAAGCCGAGCACGGGCTTGAAGTCGGCCAACTCGCCCGTCACCGAGCGCGTGCCTTCGGGGAAGAGCAGCGCGTTGTGGCCGCGTTCGAGGAACGAGAGCGCCTGCCTGAGCGACTTGCGAAGACTTCCGCTGCGCTCCATCGGGACGGTGTTCGTGAAATTGTCCATGTAGGCGCGCTTGAACTTGTTGTCGAAGAAGTAGTCGGCGGCGGCGAGCGCCACCATGTCGCGGCCGTGTTCGCCGAGCGCCATCTTGACGAGTCCCATGTCGAGATGCGAGGCGTGGTTCGAGGCGACGAGGAAATTCGTGTGGACGGGGATGTTCGACTCGCCCTCGATCTTCATGTGCAAAAACTTCTCGTAGAAGACGCGCTGCAAGGCGTCGAGTCCCTTATTGCCTACGGTGCGAACGAGCGAGGGCACATAAATCTCGTCGTCGCCGCGCCGCGCGTCGGCGGCCTGTCGCCGCTCCGCTTCTTCACGCTCGGCGGGCGTCGCCTGCCGTGTCACAACAGTGGCGAGTTCGCGCAGGTCGCGCACTTCGGTCAGGGTGTCGGGCGAACGGAGCGTGCCGCCCGCCTGCTCGATGGCGGAGGCGAGTTCGACGTACATCAAACTGTCGAAGCCGAGATCGGCGAGCCGCGTGTCGAACGTGACCTCGGCGCGCGGGCGATTCGCGACCGTGGCGACCACTTCGAGCAGCCACGCCGCGCCCCTGTCCTCGCGCACGTTCGCCGTGACTTGCGAGACGTTGCGCTGACTCTGTTCGAGCACCTGCATGGCGGCGACCACCTCGCGGCGTTTGACCTTGCGCGTCGCCGTGCGCGGCAGTTCACCGTCCCAGAAGTGCAGCGTCTTGACGCGCTTGAAGAAGGGGAGGGAGGAAGACACGTCGCGGAAATGCTCCTCGACTTTGCGGCGCACCTCTTCGCGCGAAAGCGCAATGTCGTAGTCGTGGTCGGCGACAACCATGCACGCGACCTTTTCGCCGATGCCGTCCGGCAGACCGACGACGCTGAGTTCCTTGATGTAGGGCGAGTCGGCGTAGAGTTCCTCTATCTCGTCCGGGTAGACGTTCTTGCCGTTGGTGTCCACGATGATCTCTTTGGAGCGGCCGACGAGATAGAGATTGCCTTCGTCGTCGAGGCGACCGAGGTCGCCCGTGTAGAGCCAGCGGTTGACGAGTACGGCGCGCGTCGCCTCTTCGTTGTTGAAGTAGCCGCTCATCACGTTTGCGCCGCGCGCGACGACCTCGCCGATGCCGCTCGCGTCCGGTTCGAGAATCTTCACCTCGACGCCGGGCAGGGGCTTGCCGACGCTCATGGAGATCAATTTGTTTTGCGGGCGTGTGACGGTCAGGACGGGCGAGGCTTCCGTCAGGCCGTAGCCTTCGAGGATGGTGAAGCCGAGGCCGTGGAAATCCTTTTTGACGCGCTCGTTCAAGGCCGAGCCGCCGCTGATCAGGTAGCGTATGCGCCCGCCAAGCCCCGCGTGAATCGGGCGAAAGATGATCTGGCCGAGGTTGAAGGGCGAATGATCGCGTATCCAACTGTTGGCCTCGATCAGGTAATCGGCCGTGTCGCCCACCCAACGGCCGCGCTCGCTGAAACGACCCTTGATGCGGCGGTGCAGCAGTTCCCACAGGGCGGGCACGCCGACCATCCCCGTTACGTAACCGTTCTTGATGGCGCGCGTCAGTTCCTCGCTCGTCAGTTCCGGCAGGTATGTGATCTGCGCGCCGCGCGCAAGCGGCGTCAGGAAGCCGGTGGAAAATTCAAACGTGTGGTGGAGCGGGAGGACGGAGAGCACGCCATCCTTCGTCGTCATGTCGAAGATAGAGGCGAGCATCGAGACCATGCTCGTGAAATTCTTGTGCGAGAGCATGACGGCTTTGGGTTGGCCGGTCGTGCCCGAAGTGAAGATGAGCGAGGCTGTGGTCTGCGGGTGAATCTTCGCAGGCAGGAGGGCGATGCGCTGGTCTTCGATCTTCTGCGGCGGCAGCGCGAATATCTCTTCAAAACGCCAGACGCGCGTGGTCTCCAGTTTCTCTTCGAGCAGGCGCTCGCCCAGATCGTAATGCTTCTCGCGCATCTCGTCGCTGATGACGATGCCGAAAGCGCCGCTCGCGCGCACGAAGTTGACGACCTCGCCCGTCGTGCTTTCAGGATCGATTGGCACGCAGGTCGCGCCCGCCTTGAGCACGCCGAAATACGTCATGCCCCATTCGGGCGCGTTGTGACTCAAGAGCACGACGCGATCCGCAGGGCGCAAGCCCTCGCTTGCGAAGAATCCGGCGGCGCGCGTCGCCAGCTCGTGCAAATCCCTGTAGGTGTATTGTTCTTTGCGCCCGTCGCGTTCGATGCGCATGGCGACGCGCGTGGCATAGCGTTTGGATGAAGTCTCGAAGAGTTCGAGCAGGTCGCGGTAGGTGTAGACGCGCTTCGGTTGCGCGCGCATGTCCTCTTCGAGTTGCGGGAAGATCCATTTCTTGAGGCCGGGGAAATGAATGTTCATCCAGTAGTCGTACCAGTCGAACGCTTCGGGATGCCACGGCAGAAGGTCTTGTTCGTCCTTGCGTATGCGCGAGAAGAGCGAGCGCACGTTGTCTGCGCGGAAGATGTAGGCGTTCTCGACCATGAACGGGCGGAACATCTCGAAGGCTTCCTTCGTCTCGTGCGTCAACTCTTCCAAACGCTCGACGTGCTTCTTCGCGTGATCGACAAACTCGGAGATGCGGCCTCCGCCCCAGCGCGGGCGCACGCGGTCCAGAAGCGTTGACGCCTGCTTCGCCGCCGCGTTGATCATCGGCGTAGAAGTTTTCTCAAAACGCGAGGTGGTAACTGGACGCGTCTCCATGCGCGAGGCGACGGCGTTCACGATCTTAAAGCCGGTTTCCTTCTCGTCGAAGTGCTTGCGCTTGTAGAGGCCGAGCATGCCGACGATGCGGCGCATGTCGTTCGGATTACTGTCGCCCGTCGCGGCCTGATAGACGAGTCGCGGCTCTTCGACGCATGCCTCGGCGGCGACGGCCAGCATCACGGCGGCGACTTGATCAACCGGCGTGATGTCCAGGACCAACTTCTCGTTGACGGGAATCTGCGTCTGTCCTTTGAGCGCGATGAAGATGAGCGGCGCGGTCGTCGTGAAGCCCTCGTTCCAGCCGGGGAAGGGATAATCTTTCGCCGACTCGACGATTGACGGGCGCACGATTGAACGCACGATCCCCGTCTCTGCCGCAACGAGTTGTTCGCCGAGACTCTTCGTGTAGGTGTAGATGTTCGGCCAGCCCCACCATTCGGCGCGCTCGATGCCGAGGTCTGTCAGGCGTGTGCGCGTCCACACCTTGCGCTCGCGCGCGACGGCCAAACCTAGCGCATCGGGGTCGTCAGCGTCGCGCCCCTCTTCGACGAGCCGCTTGCGCGCGCCCTCGCGGAAGCTCGCGACGCGCATCGCATCCTTCGCTTCGTCTTTGACGCGGTCGGCGAGTTTCGCGCAGTCGCGTATCTCCTGCTCGACGGAGAACTCCACGCCCGGCAATTCCTCGCGGCGCGGGAAATAACCTATGACCGGATCACTCTCCCAGATGGGGCCGGAGCGGTTGCCCGCGACGAAGCAGGTGGAGACGTGTACAAGCGCAGGGCGGCGCATCCTTTTTGCGAACGCGATGACGTTCTGCGTGCCGACGACGTTCGTGCGGAGCGCGCTCTCAAGCGTCGGGTTGAACGTGACGTTGCCCGCGCTGTTGACGAGTACGTCAATATCTGCGGCAATCGTCTGCGCTTCCTGTTCGGTTAAGCCGAGATTCGTGTCGCCGATGTCGCCGTTATAGACGCGCACCTTGTCGCGTATGAAATCCTCGAAGGCGTCGCCAAAGCGTTCGCGCAAGGGGTCAAAGGGCGGGGCGGTGATAACGTTGTTCCAGAAGCGCGTCTCGGATTCGACAAGCGAGCGCGAGCGCACGGTGAGATAGATGCGCTCGACGTTGGGGAAGCGATACAGGAGCATGCTCAGCGTCACCTTGCCGAGAAAGCCCGTGCTCCCGATGAGGAAGATTTTGCGTCCCTGAAAAATTTCTGTCGGCGATAATTTCATGCTCTGCTTTTACGCTTCGACGTATTCGAAATAACTCGACGGTTCGGGCACGGGCAAACCTTCCTCCCGCAGCCCTTCGATATGAAACTTGATGGCTTCTCGAATTAACTCCCCAACTTCCGCTTTAGTTTCAGCGGCAGCGACGCAGCCCGGAAGATCGGGCATGTATGCGCCGTAACTCGACTCGCCCCTTTCGATAATGGCCGCGTATCGCATCAAACTTTACCAGATATCAACCGACTTCCTCCAATCTTCTAATTACCCCACGCACTATCAAACGAACTCACTCCATATCGCAAATCGCGATCACGGGTTGATGGAGCATCGTGATTTCGGCGGAGCGGCCTTGATAGCTGCGCGCCATCGCAATCGCCTCGGTGAGGTTGTCGGCGCGCTCCCAGCCCATCATGGCGGGGATGTGCGCGTTCTCCGCACCGGCGGCGATGACGTGGCCGACGTGCTGCCGCCCGTTCTCGCCCCAGTACCACATGAAGAACGGGTGCGAGCCGTGATAGGCGTTGCCGCGCCGGTACATCTCCACGTAACTCGGGTTGTTGGCAAACTCCTGCTCGTACTTATCGCGCAGGACGTTCGCGTCGCGCGATTCGGGCAACAGGCGATTGAAGAATTCGATATAGCTCGGATGAAAGTTGTGGTCGAACTCGTCCGTGCAGGGGTGGTGCAGGATGAGCGTGCCGCCCTTCTTCAACAAAGGTTTGCCGCGATACATGTTGAAGTGGTAGCCGAGCGCCATCACCTGCACGAGCAAAGGGTTGAGCGACGAGTTGACGCTGTAGGGCGACATGTCGGGCACGGGGCAGATGAGTATGTCGCACTGGCCTTCGATGGGCACGACGTACTGCTCCATGCTCTTGGCGATGATGCGCTCATGCACGGGGTCTGTGCGCCCGGCGTGGCAGGCGATCATCTCGTAGTTGCCCTTGAGCGA
>DATHAZ010000002.1:0-3980 GCA_035296445.1 Pyrinomonadaceae bacterium
ATACGGCGCGCTGCACGAGGATTACGAGCGGCGCGAGAGTTTGGAGGCGCGTCTGGTGAAGGCGGCCGACATCGTTGACCTACTGGCGCAGGCGTTAGCCTTCGAGCGCGCGGGGGCGCGCGAACTGGGAGAGTTCTGGGAAGGCGTGCGCGAGCGCGACTTCGGTTTGGAAGGCGCGGCCAAAGAGGTGGTCGCGGAAATGTTCGGCGCGCTCGTCGCGGCGCGCGAAGCGTTGCGCTAGAGAGGGGGCGTGCGGCGCGGCGTCACGCGGAGACTGAATGCTTGACTGGATAAAAGAACTGTTGAACTCGCTCGGCCTGACGGGGCGCGGCGTCGTCTGGATAGTGGTGTTCTCAATAGTCACCTTCCTGTTGAGCATCGCCGTGACGGTCGTCGTGCTCATCAAGCTGCCCGATACTTATTTCAAGGCGGAACACGGGCGCGAGTTCTGGGCTGAACGCCACCCGGCGCTGCGTTGGGGCGGCATCGTCCTGAAGAATTTACTGGGCGTGGTGCTGGTGGTTTTCGGCGTCGTGATGTCTTTGCCGGGCGTGCCGGGGCAGGGCGTGTTGACGATCCTGCTGGGCGTGATGCTGCTCGATTTTCCGGGCAAGCGGCAACTTGAACTCAAACTCGTGAGCCGCCCCAAAGTGCTGCGTACCGTCAACCGCATCCGCCAGAGATTCGACCGGCCGCCGCTCGTTCTGGATGAGTCTTGAGGCGGGGAAAGGGGAAGGGGGAAAGGGGTAAAGGTGAAGACGACGCTCCGCTTTGCGCGCTTTTCGTTTTCCCTTTATCCTTTTCCCCTTTCCCTTTAATGTTTTCCGCCGGCGTTGCGCGTTGACAAGGGCGGAGCGCTTTGTTAGGTTCGCCTATTAAATTTTCAAGGGAATTTTGCCGGATCGGATGCTTCGCCCGGCGTCGGCGTCTGACACTTTTCGATGAATGGTTCAAACTCAAATCGGGCAGGCTCGCGCAGGAAGAGCCACGTGCTGGCGTTAATCCTGGGGCTGGTGTCGCTCGCGGGCGCAAGCGGTTGCTCAAGATTCTACAAGAGCAAGGTCACTGTGCCGCCGCTGCTCGCCCCGCTCAAAGAGGCCGCGCCCGGCGAACTCATCGAAGTGGTGAACCGCATGGCGCAAGTGCAATCCCTGCGCGGCAAGATTGACATACAGTTTCTGGATACGTCGTTCGCGCAGTGCGGCGTCACCGAGAAGTATCGCACGGCCGAGGGCGACGTGATACTGCAACGCGACGGCAAGATTTATCTCGTCATCAACGGGCCGTTCAGCGTCAAGATCGCCGAGATGACATCCGACGGCGAACGTTTTCGCGTCGCCGTGTTGCAGGGCGACGACAGGTGGCGGCGTTTCCTCAAGGGGACGAACACGGCGAATTATCAAAGGATAGACAGCGGCGCGGAGGTTGACTGCGGCAAAGGCGACCAGAAGAAGACGGCTCAGATGCAGCAGCGCGCCGCTTCCGCCTTCTCCGGCCTGCGCCCGCAACACTTCACGGACGCGCTGCTCTTGCGCCCCGTCAGCCCGTCGGCGGGCGCGAACCTGGTCTACGTGCGCAGCGAGGCGTTCGCCGAAGATATTGACACGCGGCCGAACGCGAAGCGAGGCGCGCGCGTGGTGCGCGGCTATTACCAGTTGGACGAACTCGCGCCCGAGGGCGACGGGCGCGCGCGCCTGTTGCGTCGCTTCTGGTTTGATCGCTTCGGCGAACTCAGCCTGTCGCGGCTGCAAACGTTCGGCCAGAACGGCGAGTTGACGACCGACGTGATTTATCGCAACCAGAAGAGTTTCGGCGAGACCACGAAATACACGCTCCCGGCCGACATCGAAATCACGCGCCCGCAAGATCGCTACTCGCTGCGCATCAGCTATCAAGTGCCCGAAGCCGTCAAAGTCGATCAGCCGTGGCCGGCCGACGTGTTCGCGCTGGAAAACAAATCTAACCTGCCCGAAGTTGATCTGGACGCTAGAAAACAGTGACAAGTGACGAGTGACAAGTGACGAGTTAAAACAAAAAACAGTCTTGCTTTCACTGCTTGTTCTTGCTCGTCACTAGTCACTCGTCACTTGTCACTTAAGTTATATGGAGAGCCTTGTCGCCAATAACATTCGCCAGCGTCCGTTGCGCGCGCTCGTCAGCATCGCCGGGGTCGCGCTCGGCGTCTGTCTGGTGATGCTGTTCACGGGGCTGTCGCGCGGCATGTCGAACGACTTGCAGCGGCGTTCATCGAACATTCGCGCCGAGATCATCTTCACCCGCCCCGGCGGGATGGAGTTGACGACTTCGACGGCGAATTTGAGCACGAAGTATGCCGACGAGTTGTTGAAGGTCGAGGGCGTCGCGCAGGCCGTCCCCATCATTCGCTACGTGTTTCAGGGCGGGCGCGGCTTCGGCTTCGAGCAGGTGGAAGGGGTTGACTGGGACGCCTTCGCCGCGATGAACGAGATGCGCCTGGTGGATGGGCGCGCGCCCTCGGCCGTGGACGAGATCGTGATTGACGAGACGAAGGCGCGCAACGGCAACCTGGGCGTCGGCGGCACGCTCGCGCTCTTCGGCGGCAAGCCTTACAGGATTGTCGGCGTCTACGCCCCGGAATCGGGGGCGCGCGTGAAGATGTCGCTCGGGGCGATGCAGGACGCGCTCGAAGCGCCGGACAAGTGTTCGTACATTCTCGTCAAAACCCGCGACGGCGTTGACCCGCTCGCCGTGGTGCGCAGCATCGAGGCACAGGCTTCAACGCAGGGCAACAAGATACAGTTTACGCGCGACATCATCACGAATATCGAGAAGACCATTCCTTATCTGGGCGTCTTCCTGCGGGCGCTCGTCGGATTGTCGGCGATAGTCAGCGCGCTCGTCGTGATGCTGGCGATGTACACGACGATCACGGAGCGGACGCGCGAGATCGGGATGCTCAAGGCGCTCGGCGCGTCGCGCGGCTACATCGTTTCGGTGATCGAGCGCGAGGCTTTCGTCATCAGCCTGCTCGGCCTCGTCGCGGGCTTTGCGGTCTCGTTCATCGCGGGCTACCTGATCAACCGCGCCTACGGGTTGCTCTTCGAGTATGGTTGGCGTTGGGCGCTCGTGGCCGCGCTCATTGGCGTCGGCGGCGGCGTGCTCGGCGCGCTCTATCCGGCCGTGCGCGCGGCGAATCTCGATCCGGTCAGCGCCTTGTCGCACGAGTAATGCGAGTGAATGGTGAACGGTAAATGGTGAATGGATAAAACCCATTTCTCTACCATTTACCATTTACCATTTACCATTTATCAATGAAAACTATCCTGCAAGCTGAAAATGTCGAGAAGGTGTACCGTGTCGGCAGCGTGGACGTGGCCGCGCTCAGGGGCGTCTCTCTGGATTTGGAAGAGGGCGAGTTTCTCGCGATCATGGGGCCTTCCGGGTGCGGTAAGTCAACGCTCCTGCACCTGCTCGGCGGCCTACTCACGCCTTCGGGCGGGCGCATCGTGCTCGACGGCGAAGACATGACGGCCGCCTCCGACGCCAAACGCACAGACATCCGGCGGCGCAAGATCGGGTTCGTCTTCCAACGCTTCAACCTCTTCCCCACGCTCACGGCCGAAGGCAACCTCCGTCTCGCCGAACGCATTCACGCGGGCGGGGCGGGCGGCGGCGACAATGCAGACCGGCGGCGCGAGGTCTTGAGCCTCCTGAAACTCGAAGACAAGATGCACCACAAGCCGCTCGAACTCTCCGGCGGCGAGCAGCAGCGCGTCGCCCTCGCCCGCGCCATCGTCAACCGCCCGGCCATCATTCTCGCCGACGAGCCGACCGGAAATCTCGACTCGGAAAACTCCGCTATCGTCCTCAACATGTTTCAGGAGATGAACTATCGCTTCAACCAGACCATCATCATGATCACGCACAACCCGGAGGCCGCCGCCATGTGCCGCCGCATCGTGCAGATGCGCGACGGACAAATTGTTGCGCCAAACACGGGT
>DATHAZ010000003.1:0-12007 GCA_035296445.1 Pyrinomonadaceae bacterium
TAAAGACAAGCTCTTTGCTTTAACTCGTCACTTGTCACTCGTCACTCGTCACTGTCTTCTTATGGTTCGTCAAAAACGCGTATCCGAGATTTGCACGGCGTTTGAGGATAAGGCGCGGGCGGGCGGCCACCGCATGGTCGCGGGCGTTGACGAGGTAGGGCGCGGGGCGTTGGCCGGGCCGGTCGTCGCCGCCGCCGTCATCCTCGACCCCGATGCGCCACTGCCGGAAGGGCTGGACGACTCGAAGAAGTTGACGGCGGCCGAACGCGTGCGCATCGCCGAAGAACTCAAAGAGACTGCGCTCTGTTACGGCGTCGGCCTTATTTCCCCCGCAGAGATTGACAGCACCAACATCCTCATCGCCACGCGCCGCGCCATGTGCAACGCGCTCGCCGAACTCAAACCTTGCGCCGACTTCCTGCTCATTGACGCGCTGCAACTGAAAGAGGTCGAACTGCCGCAACGCGCCATCATTCGCGGCGACTCGATCTCGGCCTCCATCGCCGCCGCCTCCGTTATCGCCAAGACCTTCCGCGACGCGTTGATGCGCGACTATGACGGCATCTACCCCCAATACGGTTTCGCCGCGCACGTCGGCTACGGCACGCGCGCGCACCTCGAAGCCTTGCGCACGCACGGCGCTTGCCCCATTCACCGTCGCAGCTTTCGCGGCGTGCTGCCCATAGGCGGCGAACATTCTTAGCCGCTGATTGTTTCCACTCTGCCTTTGGTGAGCGTGGGAATGACGGAAAGTATTCGCGGGACGAGAGGCTTCAAATCGGCCAGGCGGTTTGAAGCGACATGTAACACCAAGACGGAGATATTGAAATGAGAGAGGTTTTGTTGAAAGGCGAGATTACGATCAACGGTGAGAAAAACATCAAATTCCAACTCGGCTAGTTTTAACAGTTCGCCATTCTTCTTCGCCGCCCAACCCATCTGCGGGACAGTTTTAACCTCGTGCCACGTGAGTTCTACGGCGAACCGCCGGTCAATGCACTCGTCTAAAAGCAACTTCACCTCAGATCACCATCTTGACAATCTGTTCCTCGGCCTCTTCGAGGAACGTGATGACCTGTTCTCTGGTCACGGTGGGGAAGCCTTCGAGAAATTCGTCAATGGAGTCGCCGCCTTTCAGATAATCCAGCAGTGTTTGGACGGGCACCCTCGTTCCGGCGAAGACGGGCGTGCCGCCCAGCACGTCGGGAGAGATGGTGATGAGTTGGTTATTCATGTCTGATGGTAGTCAAAGACGGCCTCCGAGATCAAGATTGGGCGGGACGGCTTCTACGTCGTGCTTCCCGCAGGGCGAGCGTGTGGGGTAAACTCGCGCGCGTATCAACCCTCCTCCAAACTTCGCGCAGAGAGTGAACGGGAGCATCGAACCCCTTGCACATCGCGATTGACGCGCACTCGGTCGGCACGGGTCTGGCCGGCGTCGAGACTTACATCACAAATCTGATCGAAGCGTTGGCGGCGTCGGGCGAGGCGAATCGTTACACGCTCTACGTGACGCGGGGGCGGGCCGGGGATCGCTTCGCCGGACGCTGGCCGCACGTCTCCGTGCGCCGCACCCTGCCGCACACGCCTTTCGTCCGCATCCCGGTCACGTTCCCGGTCGAGTTGCGCCGCCACCGCGCCGATTTGCTCCACGTGCAGTTCACCGCGCCGCCCTTCGCCCCGTGCCCGGTCGTCGCCACCATCCACGACCTCTCGTTCGAGCACCTGCCCGAGACGTTCAACCGCCGGAGTTGGATGCAACTGCGCCTGACGGTGCGCCGCACGGCGCGGATGGCGGCGCACATCATCACGCCTTCCGAATTTTCGCGGCGCGACCTCGTCGAGACCTACGGCATCGCGCCCGAACGCGTCAGCGTCACGCTCGCGGCCGCCGCGCCGCACTTCCGCCCCGCGCCCCCGCCGGCCGTGGCCGAAGTAAAGAGAAGATACGGCATCGAGGGCGACTACGTGCTGGCGGTCGGTTCGATCCAGCCGCGCAAGAACCTCGTGCGGCTCGTGCGCGCTTACTCCGACTTGCGCCGCCGACGTTCCCACGATAAGCTGCCTCAACTCGTCATAGTGGGAAAACGCGCGTGGCTCTACGGCGAAACGCTGCGCGCCGTCGAACAGTCGGGCGTCGCCCCGAACGTGATCTTTACAGGCTATGCGCCCGAACGCGACTTGCCCGCGCTCTACACGGGCGCGCTCTGCTTCATCTACCCTTCCTATTTCGAGGGATTCGGGCTGCCGCCGCTCGAAGCCATGCAGTGCGGCACGGCGGTCGTCGCGGGCGACCGGACGAGTCTGCCGGAAGTGGTCGGCGATGCGGGGCTGCTGGTCAACCCGTTCGACGAGGACGCCATCGGCGCGGCCATCGCCCGCCTCATTGACGACAAAGAGTTGCGCGCACGGCTCGGCCTGCGCGGGCGCGCGCGCGCCGCGCTGTTCAACTGGACAGAGACCGCGCGACAAACTTTGCAGGTCTACGAACAAGCGACAGGAGGAAGGGATGAGGGATGAGGGATGAGGGATGAACAGGAATTGATTCATTTCTTCATTGATTCAATGGATCAATGAAGAAATGAATCAATTCTTAACTTATTCATCCCTCATCCCTCATCCCTCATCCCTCAAAAGATGCGGATAGCGATTCTGGGAACACGCGGCGTGCCCGCCAGCTACGGCGGCTTTGAGACTTTCGCCGAACAACTCTCGACGCGGCTCGTCGCGCGCGGCCATCACGTCACGGTCTACTGCCGCTCGCACTACGTCTCCCCGCGCCAACTCGAATACAAGGGCGTCCACCTGAAAGTGCTCCCCACCTTCCGGCACAAATATTTCGACACCATCCTCCACACCTTTCTCTCCGCCCTGCACTCGACGACCGGACGCTACGACGCCGCGCTCATCTGCAACGCCGCCAACGCGCCCTTCGCGCCCATCCTGCGCGCCGCGGGCACGTCCGTCGCCATCAACGTGGACGGGCTGGAACACAAACGCCGTAAGTGGAACTGGCTGGCGCGTCGCTATTACCTCGTCGCCGAGCGGCTCGCCACCATCCTGCCGAACGAGACCGTGACGGACGCGCGCGTCATACAGGACTACTACATGGCGCATTACAACCACCCGACGACGATGATCGCTTACGGCGCGGAGGTCGAGCGCATCCCCGACCGCATGGCCGTGCGCCAGTGGGGCATCGAGCCGAATCGCTACGTGCTCTACGTCTCGCGGCTCGAACCCGAGAACAACGCGCGCCTCGTTATCGAAGCCTTCAAGCGTGTGCGCACCTCGCACAAGCTCGTTATCGTCGGCGACGCGCCCTACGCGCACCAGTACATCGAAGAGTTGCGCGCCTCCGCACGGCGCGACCGCCGCATCGTCTTCACCAGTTTCGTCTTCGGCGATGCTTATCGCGCGCTGCAACAGAACGCCTATTGCTACGTCCACGCCACGGAGGTCGGCGGCACGCACCCGGCGCTCCTCGAAGCGATGGGCTACGGCAACTGCGTGCTCACGCTCTCCACGCCCGAAAACATAGAGGCCGTCGGTGAGGCGGGCATCCCCTACACGGACGAGAAAGACCTCGAAGAGAAACTCCAGCGCGTCCTGCGCGACGGTTCGCTCGTCAACTCCTACCGCCAGCGCGCGCAGAAGCGCGTGCGCGAGCATTACGACTGGGAGCGCATCGTTGACCTCTACGAAAACCTCTTCGCGCGGATGGCCGGGCAGCCGCCCATCCACGAAACGGTGTTCGCGCCGGAAGCATCGGAACAGGTCGAAGCGGGCGTCAGAAAAAGTTAGCCGCCACCTGAGAGTTTAGCCGCCGCCTGTCACCGTCGTCGCTCGCGGCCAATATCGTTCCGACTCGCGACCTTTAATGGTTGCTTTGCCCGGCGCATTCGACATCTTTACCAACGTCATGAAGTTCCACCTCCCGCGAGTCGTCTGTGCGTTAGCGTGTGCGCTCATCTTGAGCGCGGCGGGCGCGCCTGCCCGCACCTTCGCGCAAGGCATCAGCGTGGCCGTGCTCGATCTCGGCGAGACGGAGACGGGGCGGCGCGCGGCCGACGAACTCTCCGCCGCACTCGCCGGAACAGCGCAGTTCCATCTCGTCAACCGCGCGCAGAGTCGCGCCGCCGCGCGCGGCGTGGGCTACGCCGGCTCGCTCAACCTGACGCTCGCAGAGGCGCGCGATCTCGGCGCGTCAATCGGCTGCGATTTTTATTTCACCGGCGTGGCCGAAACACTGCGTCGCACGTCAACGTTGCGCCCGGATTATTTCGAGTCCTACGCCTCGCTCTTTCTCGTCAGCACCGAGACCGGGCGACTTATTTTGTGGGAACATCTCGACGCCGAATCGGCCGCGCCCGGCGAGGCGGAAAAAAGTCTCTACGCGTCCCTGCGCGCGAGCGCGACGCGCTACGGCGAGATGATTACAAAATCGCACGCCGCGGAGAAAAACGAGCGCCTGCTCGCGGCGAGCGCGGGCGCTCGGGCGGGCGCGTTCGAGGACGTGCCGGACGAGGGCAGCCCCGCCGCGGCAAACTTCCGCGCGCCGCAACCCTACCGCAGCCTGCGTCCCGTCTATCCGGCGAAGGCGGCGCGCGCGGCGGCCGAGGCGACCGTGGATGCGCTCGTCGAGGTTGACGCGGCGGGCGAAGTCAAAGATATTGAGATCATGCGTTGGGCTGGTTACGATTTGAACGAAGCGGTGAAGGCAACCGTGCGGCAACTGCACTTCCGCCCCGCCACGCGCGACGGGCGAGCCGTCCCCGTGCGCGTCCTGCTGCGCTACAACTTCCGCCGACCCGCCGACGAAGCCAAGGGTAAGGGGTAAGGGAAGCTGAGGGGAAAAGGGTAAAGGGGAAGGGGGAAAGGTGATGCGAAAGTTCCGACTTGTCAGTTATCGCGCGCTACCGTGCGCGTTATTCCTCCTCCTTTTCCTTTCCCCTTTTCCCCTTACCCCTTCCCCCGTTTCGGCTAACGGCCGCGTCACGACGGCGACGCGCGAGGGGCGACTCATAGTTTTCGACGACGCGTGGCAGACCATTCGCGAGCGTTACTATGACCCGGAGTTGCACGGCGTTGACTGGGAAGAGTTGCGCGCGCGGCTGCGCCCGCTCGCCGCCGAAGCGTTGGGAGAGGCGGAGTTCTATGCAGTGCTGCGTCGTCTGACGAGCCGCCTGCGCGACGCGCACACGCGCGTCTTCTCTCCCGACGAGCGTTTCGACTGGCAACGCCCGACCTACATCGGCGTCGGCCTGTCGCTGCGAGAGATCGCGGGCGAGATCATCGTCACGAGAGTGGAGCGCGGGGGCGAGGCCGAGCGCGGCGGGGTGCGCGTGGGAGACGCGTTGTTGAGCATCGAGGGCGAACCCGTCGAGGCCGTCTTCGCGCGGCGTCTCGCCGAGGAGGTCGGGGCGTCAACCGACCTGGCGGCGCGGCAACAGGCCGCCGCGCGTCTCTTCAAAGGCGCGCGCGACACGTTCGTCACGGCCGTCTTCGCGGGAGATAACACGCGCTCCGGGGCGAGAAGCGTCCGCCTGCGGCGCGTGTTGCAAAGTCGCCCGCCCGCGCTCAGCGTGCAAAAGAGCGAGGGCTTTCCCGTCGTCACGTTCAACATGTTCGTGCCGGAGATCGCGAGCGAGTTGATGCGCGCTCTGCGCCGGGGCGAACTGCGCGGGGCGCGCGGCCTCGTCATAGATTTACGCGACAACGGCGGCGGCCACGCCGAGACGATGACCGACATCGCTTCCGCCTTCCTGCCGCAGGGCACGAACCTCGGCGAGTTTACAGACCGCGAAGGGCGCGTCAATTCCGCGCCGCAGACGCGCGCCGCGATGCTGTTTGCGGCCGACGCGGTGGCGGAGTTTCGCGGCACGGTCGTCGTCCTGACGAGCACGCGCACGGCGAGCGCGGCCGAAATACTGGCCGCCGCCTTGCAGGAGACGCGGCGCGCGCGCGTCATCGGCGAGCATACGTGCGGCTGCGTCCTCGCCATCCGCCGCCGCCACACTTTGCCCGACGGCGGCCTGCTCGACATCAGCGAGATGGACTTTCGCACCGCCCGTCAAACGCGGCTCGAAGGCCGGGGCGTAACGCCCGACGAACTCGTCCAGCCCACCCGCCGCGACATCAGCGACGAACGCGACCCCGCACTCGAACGCGCTATTAGAATCCTGAAGGCGAAAGGGGAAGGGGAAAAGGGGAAAGGATAAGGAGATTGACTCATTGATTCATTGATTCATTGATTCAATGAAGAATCATCAGTCATTGAATCAATGAACAAATGAATTAATGAATCAATTCCTTTTCCCCTTCCCCTTTACCCCTTCCCCCTTTTAATATCCGTTCATGCTCTACCTGTCGCAGGTTTTGCGTCGCCCGGTGCGCGACGTGGAAGGCCGCCCCGTGGCCTCGATCAAGGATGTCATCGTGCGGCTCGGCGAAGACCACCCGCCGGTGACGGGTCTGGTCGCGCGCCACATGCGACGCGACATCTTTCTGCCGCGCACGCGCGTCGCCCGCTTCGGCGAGGCGGGCGCGCAACTCAACTTCGATCTGCTCGATTTGCGCGACTTCAAGCGGCGCGAGAACGAAGTGCTGCTCGCGCGTGACGTGCTCGACAAGCAGTTGATTGACGTGGACGGCAAACGCGTCGTGCGCGTCAACGACGTGCAGTTGATCGAAGTCGCGGGCGAGTGGCGCGTGACGGGCGCGGACGTGAGTTTGCAGGGCTTGTGGCGCAGGCTCGCCCCGGCGGGCTTCCTCGGCAGTCGCCGACCCGTAGAGGTGATTGACTGGGCGGACGTAGGGTACTTGGCGACGGACGCGGCCGAGGTGCGCCTGAAGTCTTCGCGCGATAAGTTGTCGCGCCTGCACCCGGTCGAGATCGCGCGGCTCGCGGAGTCTCTGTCCTACCGGCAGGGCGCGGAGGTCGTCGCCGCGCTCGACGACGAGACGGCCGCAGAGACTCTGGAAGAGATGCCCGACGAGAGCCAGGTGCGCATCATCGGCGACATGGACAAGGAGCGCGCCGCAGACATCCTCGAATGGATGTCGCCCGACGAGGCCGCCGACGTGCTCGGCGATCTGCCCGAAGCCACCGCCGAAGATTTGCTGAACCGCATGGAGGGTGAAGAGAAGACGGACGTGGCCGAACTGCTCCACTACGAGGATGACACGGCGGGCGGCCTGATGACGAACGAGTTCATCACGCTCCCGCAAGGGTTGACGGTGGGCGAAGCCCTCGCCACCCTGCGCGAGATGGCCGAGACGCCGAACATGATCTATTACCTCTACGTCGTCGAACGTGAAGGCTCCTGGAAACTGTCCGGCGTGATCGCCCTGCGCAGCCTCATCCTCGCAGACCCCTCCGCGCCGCTCGCCGAGGTGATGCGCGACGAGTTTCAGCAAGCGCACCCCGACGATTCCGCGAAAGACGTGGCGCACAAGATCGCCGAGTACAACCTGCTCGCCCTGCCCGTCGTGGACGATTTAGGAGAGATCGCGGGCATCGTCACCGTTGACGACGCGATGGAGTTGCTTCTGCCGAAAGGCTGGCGGCAGCGTTTGCCGAGATTGTTCGGTTAATGCGCTTGGGACAATTACGTGCTACTTATCAAGATGTAAAGGGTCAGGATACATAAGCTCATGAACGACGGAGAACCTCCGAGTGGCCGTGTCGCGTACAGATGTGCGGGAGATGAGTCGTCGCCTGTGGCGGCGCGGCACTCTGCGCGCGCGGCGCGCGGTGGAGCGGCGCACGGGGTTCATCGCCTACCTCGCCGTCATCGGGCCGGGCATGATCGCCGCCAACGCGGGCAACGACGCGGGCGGCATCGCCACCTATTCCACCTCCGGCGCGGAGTTCGGCTACACGCTGCTGTGGACGTTCATCCCGATCCTCATCAGCCTCGGCCTGGTGCAGGAGATGTGCGCGCGGATGGGCGTGGTGACGGGCAAGGGGCTGGCCGATTTGATCCGCGAGCGTTTCGGCGTGCGCTGGACGATGGTCGTGATGACCGCTCTGCTCGTGGCAAACGCGGGCGTGACCGTCTCGGAGTTCGTCGGCATCGCGGCGGCGACCGAGTTGTTCGGCGTGCCGCGACAAATCTCCGTGCCGCTCGCCGCGCTCTCCGTGTGGTGGCTCGTCGTGAAGGGGTCGTACCGGCGGGTCGAGCGCGTCTTTCTCCTGATGTCGCTCGTCTTTCTCGGCTACATCGTCTCGGCTTTTCTGGCGCGCCCCGATTGGGGCGAGGTGACGCGGCAGATGGCGCGCCCGACCTTTCGCTACGATAATCACTATCTCTTTACGCTCATCGCGCTCATCGGCACGACCATCTCACCCTACATGCAGGTCTTCGTGCAGTCGTCGGTGGTGGAGAAGGGCGTGGGGCGCGAAGGCTACAAGCTGGTGCGCGCGGACGTGTGGGTCGGGACTCTGTTCGCCATGAGCATCGCGTTCTTCATCGTCATCTCGACGGCGGCGACGCTCGGCGCGGGCGGCTTCGCGGGCACGATTGAAACGGCCGCCGACGCCGCGCGCGCGCTCGTCCCGCTCGCGGGCGAGTATGCCGGGTTGCTTTTCGCCGTGGGACTCTTCGGCGCGTCCATGCTGGCGGCGGGCGTGCTGCCGCTCGCCACCGCCTACTCGATCAGCGAGGCGTTGGGGTTCGAGAAGGGCGTCTCGCGCAGTTTTCGCGAAGCGCCGATCTTTATCGGCATCTTCACTTTCCTGATCGCGGTGGGCGCGCTCATCGCGATCATTCCGGGGCTGCCTTTGATGCGCGTGCTCGTCGTCACGCAGTTCATCAACGGGCTGCTTTTGCCCGTGATGCTCGTCGCCATCCTGCGCCTGGCGGGCGACCGTAAATTGATGGGTGAATACGCGAACGGAGCGGTCTATAATGTGCTGGCGTGGCTGACGGTCGTCATCGTCTCCGCCCTGTCGCTCGTGTTGGTCGCAAAGACCGTGTTCGGCGGACAGTAAAGCGCGCCGCGCGCTTCAAACAAACTGTCGTGCGTAATCAACGTTTGAACTTTAACGCTTCAAGATGAGTAGCTCCCGTCTCAAAAAACAACTCGTCCTCCCCCTCGGCGCGACCGCGCTGTTTGCCGTCCTGCTCTATCTCGTCCTGCCTGCCTTCGCGCCGCCGTTGCCGGCCGAGAATTTGAGGGCGCACGCGCCCGGCTTCTACTGGGTGCAACTGCTCACGAAGATCGCCCTGTGGCTCAGCCTCATGTTCGTCGGCGTGCGGCTCGCCGGGGCGTTTCTCTTCGACTTCATTTTCCGCATACGCAAAGGCCGCGAAGCGCCGAGCCTCATCCGCGACCTGTTCTCGATCATCGCTTACATACTGATCGCCGCCTTCATCCTGAAACACTTCTTCGACCTGTCGCTCGGCGCGCTGCTGTCGGGTTCTGCTCTGCTCGGCATCATCCTCGGCCTCGCGCTGCAAGACACGCTCGGCAATCTCTTCTCCGGCATCTCGCTCCACGCCGACAAGCCCTTCGAGGTGGGCGACGTGATCACGGTTGGCAAGTGGATGGGCGTCGTCGAGAGCGTGACGTGGCGCGCGGCCAAGATCAGGACGTTCACCAACCACGTCGTCCTGCTCAGCAACAGCCAGATCGCGAAGGAGGCCATAGAGGTCTGCCCGAGCGACAACCCGAACGCCCGCCTCGTCTTCTTCAACGCCCTCTACTCGCACTCGCCAGCCCGTGTCATAAGGGTCGTGCGCGACGCCATCCGCGAGACGGAGAACGTGCGCCGCCAGCCCGCGCCCCTCGTCCGCGTGCGCAATCTCAGCGACTTCGCGGTGGACTACGAGATCAAGTACTGGCTGGAAGATTACGTCCTGCATAACGACACGGACGCCTTGCTGCGCCAGCGCGTCTGGTACGCCTTCAAACGCGCGGGGCTGAGCTTTGCCTACCCCACGCAGACGCTCTACATCGAGCGTCCGAAATCCGTCTCCGGCACGGCGGCCGACGCCGAGACACTAACCGGTCGCCTCTCCGCCACGGACATCTTCGCCCCGCTCAACGCAGACGAGCTTTCGCAACTCGTCTGCGCCTCGCGCAGCCACACCTACGCGCCCGGCGAAACTATCATCCGCGCGGGCGAGGAGGGCGATTCCATGTTCGTCGTGCATCACGGCAACGTCGCCGTGCAGGTCAACGACAACGGCCAGCCGCGCACCGTCGCCACGCTCGGCGAGGGCGACTTTTTCGGGGAGATGGCGCTTTTCACGGGCGAACCGCGCTCCGCTCACGTCGTCGCCGCCGAAGAGACCGAGGTGCTCGAAATCGGTCACGAGGCCATGAAATCCGTCTTCGATTCCAACCCGCAACTGGCCGAAACGCTCGGCCAGACCATCGCACACCGCCGCGCCGGTCTCGCCGCCTCCGCCGAAATCGAGGACGAAGAGAAGGTTTCCGCGGGCGTCATCTCCACCATTAAACGCTTCTTTAGATTAGACTAAGCGGACTTCGCGCACGCCTGTCGCCACCTCTCTCCGGTGAGCCGCGATGAGGTGAAAATTTTTTGCATCGGATACTTGACAAGAAGGGACTCAGATATTATTATTTCGTCACGCTCAAAAGTGAATGGCGCGCAGACAGGCTCGCCGAAGGTTCGTTTGAGCGTCCAGCAAATAACGTTTTTGTTGAGTTAAAGAGGAGGAAATACGTCATGTCTATTACCCGTTACGACCCGTTCCGCGACCTGCGGATGCTGCAAGACGAAGTAAATCGCCTGTTTTCGAGCAATTTGTCCCGTTCCTTCGGCGACGAGGGAATCGCGCGCGGCGCGTGGGCTCCGACGGTGGACATCTATGAGAACAAGGATCAGATCGTGCTCGAAGCCGAACTGCCGGGCATGAACCGAGAGGACTTTGACCTCTCCATCGAGAACAACGTCTTGACGCTGCGCGGCGAGCGTCGCTTCGAGAAGCGGGATGAATCGGACAACTATCATCGCGTCGAACGCTCTTACGGCTCGTTCACGCGCTCCTTCACGCTGCCGCAGACGGTCTCGCCGGAGAACGTGGCCGCCGAGTACAAAAACGGCGTGCTTCGCGTTGTGCTGCAAAAGCGCGAAGAGGTGAAGGCGCGGCGCATCGAGATCACGGGCGAGGGCGCGTCCTCGACGCCGAAGACCATCGAGGCGAAGGCCGGAGAGTCCGGCGCGACGGAGAGCAAAGGTAAGACTGCGGCCGCCGGAAAGTAATTGCAGGAAAGTAACCAAAGAGCAAGTCTCAAGTTAGAACGCGCGGAACGATGAGCGGTGAACTCATTCATCGTTCCGCGCTTGTCGGTTAAGGTGTGACGAAATTATGCGTCTAGAACGTTTTACATTGCGCGGGCAGGAAGCTATTCAAACGGCCATCGAACAGGCCGAGCGCAACCAGCATCAACAGGTCGAGCCGGAACACCTGCTCGTCGCCATGCTCGAACAGCCCGAAGGCATCGTGCGCCCGCTCGTCGGCAAACTCGGCGCGAACCTGCAAGTCGTCTTGAACGATGCGAACGCCGCCATCAATCGTCTGCCGAAGGTGCAGGGCGGGCAGCAGTATTTCAGCCCGCGCCTCACGCAAATTTTCACGGCCGCGCAGAAGCATGCCGAGGCGATGCAGGACGAATACATCTCGACGGAGCATCTGCTGCTCGCCGTCGTGGAAGAGAAGGACGGCGCGGCCGGGCGGATACTTCGCCAGCACGGCGTCAACCGCGACGATCTGACGAAAGTCGTCGGCGAGATGCGCGGCGATTCGCGCATCACGGATCAGAACGCGGAGGCCAACTATCAAGCCCTCTCGAAATACGCGAAAGACCTGACCGACCTCGCCCGCCAGGGCAAACTCGACCCCGTCATCGGGCGCGACGACGAAATCCGCCGCACGATTCAAGTCCTCTCGCGCCGCACGAAAAACAACCCTGTGCTCATCGGCGAACCGGGCGTCGGCAAGACGGCCATCGTCGAAGGTCTGGCGCAGCGCAT
>DATHAZ010000004.1:0-2241 GCA_035296445.1 Pyrinomonadaceae bacterium
TTCGGTTAAGGAGGAAATCATGCGCCGTCAAAACTTTCTGTTCGTCTTGATCGTCGTCCTCGCCCTCTCTACGGCCGCGCGTGCGGGCAACTGGCCGCAGTGGCGCGGGCCGCAGTTAAACGGGACGAGCGACGAGCGGAACCTCCCGCTCAAGTGGGGCGCGGAGGAGAACGTCAGTTGGAAGTTGCCGCTGCCCGACCGCAGCGGTTCGACGCCGATTGTGTGGGGCGAGCGCGTTTTTCTGAACGTCGCGGAGGGCGATAATCTCTACCTGTGGTGCGTCGAGCGCGGCAAGGGAACGCTCGCGTGGAAGAAGTTGCTCGGCGGCGGCAACCAGCGCCAGCGCAAGCACAACATGTCTTCGCCCTCGCCCGTGACCGACGGCAAGAGCGTCTACGTGATGACGGGCACGGGCGTCCTCAAAGCCTTCGACTTCACGGGGCGCGAGTTGTGGACGCGCGACATCCAGAAGGACTACGGGCAGTTCGGCCTGATGTGGGGCTACGCCTCTTCGCCTTTGCTGCATGAGGATGCGCTCTACGTGCAGGTGCTCCACGGCATGAAGACTGACGAGCCTTCCTACGTGCTGCGCATCAATCGCGCGACGGGCAAGACGGTCTGGAAAGTCGAGCGGCCGACCGCCGCGATTCAGGAATCGCCCGACGCTTATTCGACGCCCGCCCTGCTGCGCCACGCGGGAAAGACCGAGATCGTCATTACGGGCGCCGACGTGGTGACGGGTCACGATCCGCTAACGGGCAAGGAACTCTGGCGCGCGGGCGGACTCAACCCGGAGAACCAGGGTAATTATCGCATCGTCGCCTCGCCCATCGTCTACGACGGCATCATCTATGCGCCGACGCGCATCAAGCCGCTCCTGGCCTTCCGCGCGGGCGGGCGCGGCGACATCACGAAGTCGCACCTCATTTGGTCGGCGCAGTTCGGGCCGGACGTGCCGACGCCCGTCACGGACGGGAAATATTTTTACATCGTGGGCGACAAGGGAATCGTATGGTGTCTGGACGCGAAGACGGGCAAGGAAGTTTACGGCCCGGTGCGCATCAAGCCGGGCGACTATTCGGCCTCGCCCGTTCTGGCCGACGGAAAGATTTACGCGACGAGCGAAGAGGGCATCACGTCCGTCATCCGCGCGGGCGAGAAGTTTGAAGTGCTGGCCGAGAACAATCTGAACGAATACTGCCTCAGTTCGCCCGCCGTCTCAGGCGGCCAGATTTTCCTGCGCACCTCCGGCCACCTCTACTGCATCGGCAAGCGCGCGGCGGGTCGCTGAAAGCGTTCGAGTATGCTGTACATGGTGGTGGAACACTTTAAGAACGACGACGCGCTGCCCGTCTATCGCCGCTTCCGCGAGCGCGGGCGGCTCGCGCCCGAAGGGCTGAGCTATCTTTCGAGTTGGGTTGACGAGAGACTCCGCCGCTGCTTTCAACTGATGGAGACGGATGATCGGGACTTGCTCGACCGTTGGATCGCCAACTGGAGCGACCTCGTTGACTTCGAGGTATTCCCGGTCATCACTTCAGGAGAAGCAGCGGCAAGAATTGCTCCGCGCCTTTAGCGCGAAAGGGCGTCGTCCGGTGCGATCCGATGGCCGTACCTGCGGCTCACGATTGCGGCCGGAAGTAGAGCACCATCGCCGCGCCGACGACAACGAGCAGGAAGCCGAGGTAGAGGATGGGGTTGGGCGAAGCTTTCGGCGGGTGCAGCCACATCGTGATGAGCACGTTGATGACGGGCGCGCCGCCGAAGACGAGCGGCATCACGTAGGTCGGCAGGCCGCCGGTGCGAAAGGCGAAGATGATGCAGACCGCGCCGAGCGCGCCGAGCGCGCCGGCGACCGTGGCCGTCGTCGCTCCCCCCGAGTTGAAGCCGTTCAGCGCGCCCTGCGACCAGAGCCACGCCGCGGGCACGAGCACGCCGATCAGGAAGTAGGCCACGCCGACGCACAGCATCGCGCGCATCGGGTTGCCGAGTTTGACCTGTCCCTGATGAAGCATCGCGCCGTAAAGCCCCCACGAGACGGCCGCGCCGAGCGCGAACACGATCCAGATCATAGATTTCTCTTTTCCTTTTTCCATCATTAGTTTAATTGCGGGCTTGCTTCCTTTGCGCCTTTGCGAGAAAACCCTTTCACGCTGGAGGCGCAAAGTTAGGAAACCAGAAGGCGCAAAGTTATGATTAACTTTACTCTCAGGCGCTCTCGAAAATGGTGATGGAAAAAGG
>DATHAZ010000005.1:0-33108 GCA_035296445.1 Pyrinomonadaceae bacterium
CGCCACGCGTGTTACTTCCGACGCGAACGAGTTCAACTGATCCACCATCGTGTTGATGGTGTTCTTGAGTTCGAGAATCTCGCCTTTCACATCCACGGTGATCTTCTTCGAGAGGTCGCCGTTGGCAACCGCCGTCGTCACGTCCGCGATGTTGCGCACCTGCGCGGTGAGGTTGCCCGCCATCGAGTTGACGCTGTCGGTCAGGTCTTTCCACGTGCCCGCGACGCCTTTCACTTTCGCTTCGCCGCCGAGTTTACCTTCCGTCCCCACTTCGCGCGCCACGCGCGTCACTTCCGAGGCGAACGAGCCGAGTTGATCCACCATCGAGTTGACGATCTTGACGGAGCGGAGAAACTCGCCCTTGAGCGGGCGACCTTCCACGTCGAGCGCCATGCGCTGCGAGAGGTCGCCGTTGGCGACCGCGCCGATGACGCGCGTGATCTCGTTGGTGGGGCGCGCCATGTCGTCAATAAGCATGTTGACCGACTCAACCACTTCGACCCACGAGCCGTGCGCCCCGGCGAGCGTGGCGCGCTGCGTGATCTTGCCGTCGCGCCCGACGACGCGGCTGACGCGTTCGAGTTCTTTGGCGGTCTGATCGTTCATCTCCATGATGTCGTTCAGGGTATCGGCGATCTTGCCGGCCTCGCCCGTCCATTCGGTCGGGAGGCGTTGAGAAAAGTCGCCCTTCTTGAAGGCCATCAGGGTTTTCAAGAGCAGCTTGGTATCGAGTGTGTCCGGAGTTACCTGTTGATTTCGCATCGCGTCCTTCCAAAAAATATTGTTACTTATGCCGGAAAGGAATTTTCGGTTCTCGGCAAAAAAACCTCTCGCCTGCTCGCCCCTTCAAAGCATCTTAGCTGTTGGTGAACACACGGCGCGCCGCGCGAGAGACAGCGTTTGTCTGTGACGGAATGGGAGAGGAGTGCGGGAGAAGTTCAGTTGTGTTTGTTGTCAAATCGTTCGCCAGTTCAATTTATACTCGTCCGGCTAAAATATGTAAATCCTGCGGGCGCGCGCCGGAGCCGTTTTGCATCCGCGCGGCGCAGTTATAGACTGGCAACGGGCGGGCTTTAAGCTCGACCATTGGGGGAGTTTTTGATGATGCGATTTCCAGCTTTTTCCTTCCGGCGCACCCTTTCTCGACTGTTTGTCCTGCTCTGCCTCGCCGCCGCTGCCGCCTTTCCGTCCGGGACGAAGGCCGCCGCTGCGGGCTGGTCTGCGCGCTTCGACGGCGACGTGCGTTTCTACCAGTTGACGGAGATGGGCGTCCTACTGGTCGGCACGCAAGGGTCGCTCTACGCGGTTGACGGCGAGCGTGGCGAAATTCTGTGGCGGCGCAAGAACGTGCGCCTCGACGAGACCGACATCGCGCCCGTGCCCGGCACGGACATTTTGCTTCTCAGTCTGGAAAGCGACGGCAAGACGCGGCTCGAAGCGACCGACATCCTGACGGGCGACCGCCTCTGGCAGAGCGACCGCGTGCGCGGCAGCGTCATGCAGATGGCTCTGGACACGGAGGCCGAGCGGCTTGCCGTCGTGCTCGTGCGAGGGGCGCGCGGGAAGTCGGGCGATGCGTTGAAGAAGCATCCCGTGACGCACGTCTTCAATCTCAGGGACGGCCAAGAGTTGTGGAAGCACGAGACGGGCGAAGTGGAATTGATGCCGGCGGCGTGGGGCGCGGACGGCGCGGACGTGGAGACGAACTTCACGCTCGACAACTATCACCCGCCGCTCTTCGCCGACGGACGCCTCTATCTCTTCTACGAAGGCGTCACGTCTTTCGACGCGCCGACGGGCAAGAGCCGCGAGCGCGAAAAATTTCGCGTCAACGAAGAGGGGCTGGCGCTGACCGAAGCCGACCCCGTCTTCGACGAACGCTACATCTACACTTCGGGGCGAGGACGTGTGCGCGCCGTCTCGCGCGCAGATTTCGAGGTGGCGTGGGAGGCGAAAGATGTCGGACTCGCGCCCGAGATTCTACTGGCGGGCGAGGGCGCGACGCTCTACGTGCGCACGGGCGGGCAGTTCACGCGTCTCAAAGACGGCGAGACCGAAGAGCGCGGCCCCTACGGCGTGAGCGCGATTGACGCGGCGACGGGCAAGGTGCGCTGGCGTTACAAGGGCGCGGATAAGGGCATCACCAACCTCGCGCTGCCCGACGCCTCCACCATCCTCATCGCCGACCGCGACGACCTCATCTGGATAGACGCCGCGACGGGCAAGCGTCGCTCGAAAATCTCGCACCGCATCGAGCGCGCGGCCTTCGTCCTCGTCAACGAGCGCGGCGCGGCCGTAGTCGGCGGTCGCAACGAGATCGCGGCCTTCGACGCGCGCGACGGCCGGGAGTTGTGGCGCACGCGGCACACGCCGCCGGGGCGCGGTTTCCTGCGCACCGTGGGCGCGGTGGCGGCGCGCGCCGCCTCGCTCTACTTCCGCTACGGCGGCACGGCCACGTCGGTCTTCGGCGGCCTGCGCACGGCCTCGCGCGCCGCCACCGCGCTGCGCTGGTCAGGACTCTCCGCGCGCAACACGCTGCCCGGTCTCACCTCGCTCGCCGCCGGCGCGGCGCGACAGGAGATTACGCGCCGCTTCACGCCCTACGGTATCGCCGCGCGCGCGCGCGAAGCCGCGAACTTCCGGCTGCCGAACGCGCGCCTGCCGAACATGCCGCGCGCGAACATCTCCGACCTCCCGCGCCCCTCCGCGCGCGACGTGGACGAACGCCTGCTGGACAGGCTCGACCCCGCGAGCCAACTCGCGCGCCTCTCGCGTTTCTTCTGGCGGCGCGAACGCCTCGCCGCGCTGCGCGGCCAGTGGATGTACTACTACACGAATTTGAAGACGGGCGGGGGCAATGGCCTCGCGGGCGTCAACCTCAACAACGGGCGCACGGAACGCGAACTCCGCCTCGAACACCCGGACCCGCGTTTCACCACCGCCGAAGAGACCGGCCTGCTCTACACCTCGCAGGGCAATCGCCTCCACGCGCTCACGCTCGGCGACGCCGGGCGTCACTGAACCGGGCGGCGCGCGTGATCGGGAGCGGCGCGCCCGACCCGTGGCGCTCCCGGGCGATCTTGTTTGATCGCCTTCCTCGTTCTGCTTTCTACAAAAGCTTCGGCGAAGCACCATTAATGTTATAGCCGCCATCCCGAAATTCGTATAAGGATTCTAAGAAACTCCATAATAATGAATGACCACGCAGCAGCCTCGCTCGCTCGCCAATCGTACATCGTTGTGCGAATTGCCTTTACTACCGGGTCGGGACAATAAAAGACGTTGGCATGGCGCTTGCCCCTGTTGTTTTTACCTGTAGTCGAATAGGGCGTGCGAACGGCATGTCGTGCCGGGCGGCCGTTCGACCTGGTATGACATTGCGCCCGGCCTCCGACGCGGGGCGGCTCGCCAGCGGGTTATTGAGGAGAGCTTAATACCTGTCATCCGGAACACCCGCGCTCAAGTGCTCCGCAACGGCACTGACTTACTTGCCGGGATTCGCTATCTCTACTAAACGATGATACGGACGATTCTCCTGACCGTGGTTCTCGCCTTGTTCTCTGCTCAAATCTTTGGACAGGAGAAGAAAGCGCCGCCTCTCACACTCAAGAGCATAGAGGGAAAGACCGTGAGATTGAGCGACTACCGGGGAAAGGTAGTGCTCATTAATTTTTGGGCAACGTGGTGTCCACCATGCGGCGCGGAAATCCCCGACCTCGTAAGACTCCAGAAGGAATACGGGAAAGAAGGGTTGCAAATTATCGGCATCACCTATCCGCCGGAGGAACCGGCGCGCGTGCGCAAGTTTACGCGCGGGCTGAAGGTAAACTACCCCGTAGCCCTCGGCACACGCGAGACGAGGGCTGGCTTCAGCGCCGATCCGACGTTACCGCTAACAGTTATCATTGACCGCGAGGGGACGATTCGCGGAGCCATCGCGGGGATTCTTCTTCCCCAAGAGTTCAACGAACAAATCAAGCCACTGCTACAACCGCAACAAATAGAAGGAGAGAAAAAAGATGTACAGAAGAGTAACTAACTTTGCGATCACTTGCGCGATGGCGCTCGCGCTCGGCGCAGCCACGGCATTTGCCGCCACCAAGACCACGACCATCCGCATCACGGGTTTGAAGTGCGGGAACTGCTCGTCTTCCGTCGCTAAAGTGCTGAAGGCCACCGCCGGAGTTGAGTCGGCGGAGGTGAACTCCGAGAAGGGCGAAGCCGTGATTACGTATGATGACGAGAAAGTGACCGAAGCCAAACTGCGCGAGGTCATTAACTCAACCGGCTTCAAGGTGGCCGAATAGCCGGAAAGTAATAACTGCGTATAAATAGAACAGGGACGGCCGTCGAGCCGTCCCTGTTCTTATTCAGGCAATAATATAGTTGGCGAAGATGCGGAATCCCGGAGAGAGAGTGGGCGCGCAGAAGGACGGTTCATTCTGCGCGCCCACTGTAGCGTGTCTTCCATGGCTGTGGGGTGGAACGTCTTTTCGTCAAACTTAGCGGACGAGGCCGCCGCCGCGCGATTGCAGGCCCATCAGGCGCGCCGGGAAGACGCCGAAGTCCTCGACCTCCCAGGTGTTGCCGTCTCTCAGCCTGACCTTCGCGGCGGGGATGAAAGTGCCCTCGCTGTTGCCCCTCCGGCGCAGGAAAATCTCCGCGTAGCCGAACTTGTAGTCCTGCGAACGCGTCCCTTGCCGCGCCTCGTAGAAGTTGATGTTGCGCTCGTAGAGAACGATGAGCTTCGTCCCGTTCTCCTGCGGCACGGAGATGATCGCGTTGGCGTCCACGCCGACGCCGTTCCCGACTATGATCCGCCCCGCCTTCATCCGCGACAAAGTGCGCAGCAACTCTTCTTGCCCGCCCGACCGCAAGGCCGCGTTCAACTGCCCCACCTCCTCCGCAGACGTGTAGCTATTCACGACGAGCCTGAACGAAGTCGTCCGCCCGCCGAATCGCCCGCCCACGCCGACGACCGTGCCCAGTATGTCCTGCTGCCGACGCCCCCCGTCGGCCGCTCCCCTGCGTTGCCCGAGCGCGGCCGACCCCGCCTGCAACAACGTTAGTCCCAGCGCCGCGCAGCACAGCAGCGCGCCCAACCGACCGGACAGTTTTCTTCCGCTCATAACGTCCTCCCGGCGAACTTCGGATTTACCGCTCGCAGGTTAATCCTAAGCCCCGGAAGTGCGCAGATTGTCCCGAATATCTTTAAAAGAGTTGGCGCGTCAGCAATATGTCTAAAAGCCGCCGCACCCTCGGTGGCCGCAAATTATTGACGCCGCGCCCCCGACGAGAGATCGTCCCGCCAACTGCAATTTTGAGCGCATGCGTCAGACGCTTTGCGCGCCCGCGATTTAGTTTGCGGGCGGCGAACCGGGACGGACGCTGATGCTGTTGATGCCGTATGGCTCCTGCGCTTCGAGGGTGAACTGGAACGTGATCCAGCGCGCGTCCTTCTTCGTCTGCGCGAGCACGTGGATTTGGTCTTTGGCCGGGGTGGTCAGGCTGTGCGGTTTGAGTCCGCCCGTCCGCTCGTAGAACTCCAGGTCTTTGTCCGCGTTCTCCAGGTCGCCGCCGAAGCTTTCGTGGAAGGCGCGCATGGTCTTGAGGTCGCCGCTGTTGAAGGCGGCGAGGAATTTGGCGACCGTTTTACCCGCGGGCGTCTTGGACAACTCTTCGTCGAGCGGAGAGGTTTTATCGGCGGCCTTCTCTCCGGCGGGCGTTCCCGGCTGCCGGGTTTGGTCGGGCGATGTTTGCGCCGCGCAGACGGATGCGCCGAACGCGCAGACGGCACAGGCGAGCAGGAGACGTTTGAAGAGTACGTTGATTTGTTTCATGGTTCTTTCTCCGAAGCATTAAATGTTCAAACTCACGCGCAGTATCCACTAAAGACGGCGTCCGTTGGTTAAGACGAGGATAAAAGATTGTTAAGGATGTAAAGAATTCAGGAGTCAGAATTCAGAAGACAGAACTCAGAATAAAAGCAGGCGGCTTTAACTCCTGACTTCTGACTCCTGACTTCTGACTCCTGACTTCTGACTTCTGCTTATTCATCCCTCATCTATCTCCCCTGCTTCCGCCAGCCGCTTCTTCGCCTTACGCAGACGCTTGCCCGGATCGTCGTAGCGGCGCGCGGCCTTGACCTGCACGAACTCGCCGGTCTCGACGACGTAGGCCGTGAGTTCGTAGCCGTAGACGCAGCCCGTGTCGAGGCCGATGGCGCGCGGCCCCCGGCGCACCACCGCATGAGGCCAGTGGCCGAACAGGACGGTCTGCGCGCCGTCATAAACTTCGTACCACGGCGTGCCCTTCGGGGTTTTGGCCTTCCCTTCCAGAGAGCGCAGTTCGGTCAAATCTTTGGCCGACTGGTCTTCGAGCGCGATGCCCGGACGCAAGCCCGCGTGGACGACGAGGTGCGCGCCCAGATCGAGCGTCAAAGGCAGCGAGGCGAGATAAGCCTCGTAACGCTCGCGCCCGCTTTCGAGTTGGGCGCGACAGGCGTGTTGCTGCTCGTTCAATTTTTTCTTCTTGCCCCGCCAGTAGCGAAGTATGGCGCGGTCGTGGTTGCCGAGCACGGAGGAGCAGCGCGCGTCCGCCATGAAGAGGTCGAGCACCTCGCGGTTGCGCTCGCCCTTCACGATGAGGTCGCCGACGGCGATGATGCGATCATCCGCGCCCGCCCCTACCTTGTCGAGCAACGCCACGAGTTCGTCGTAGCAGCCGTGGATGTCGCCGATAACGATGGTGCGTGCGGTCATTTTCTTCTCACACTAATTTTGAGTCGGTCGAATAACGATCAGATTTTAACGCGAGGGGCGCGCGGATGCGGAGGACGCGCAGAGAGCGCGACAACGCGCCGCCGGTATAAATCGCCCCGTGCTTCGTGCTAAAAAGTTCTCTTGCGAATTTTACCGAAACTGTTTTTGCGCTTTCAAACGGCCATGAAAACACTGCTTTTGCTCCGCCACGCGCGACCGGTTCAGACCAGCCCCACCGGGCGCGACTTCGACCGCCCGCTCGCCGAGGAAGGCCGCGCCGACGCGCTGCTCGTCGGCCGGTTTCTCCGGCGCAGGCAACTCACGCCCGACCCCGTCATCTGCTCGCCCGCACTGCGCGCGCGCCAGACCGCCGACCTCGCCATTGACGCCGCGAAATTTACCACCCGGCTGTTGTTCCGCGACCGCATCTACGAAGCCAGCGCGGAGCAACTGATCGAAGTCGTCTCGGAAGCGGCGGAGGGCGAGGACGTGATCCTCGTCGTCGGTCACAACCCCGGCTTGCAGGAGTTAATTTTTCTCCTGACGGGCGAGCACGCGGCCGTGACTCCGGCCACGCTGGCGCGCATTGATCTCGACATAGACGCGTGGGACAAACTCGGCGCGGCGCGCGGGCAACTCGTCTTCGCCCTGTCGGCGCAGGCGTCGGTCGGGCACTGAGAACACGCGCTCCGCTGAAAACCTCTCAGGGGGCGCGCAACACCCCGAGCGGCTTGCGCGTGAGCGCGTCGAAACTCGACAGCGCGCCGACCGCCGCAACTAAGAGGACGGTCGCGCCAAGCCCCGACAGGTAGAGCCACGGCGTAAAGCCCCAGGGAATTTCAAAAACGAAACGCGAGAGCGAATAAGAGAGCGCGATGGCCGCGAGCGTGCCGACCGCGCCCGCCACGAGACCGAGCAGCCCATACTCGGCGAGCATGATCGAGAGCAGCACCTTGCGCTTCGCGCCGAGCGTCTTTAAGACCGCCGCCTCGTAGATGCGCTGCCACTTCGTCATCGCAATCGAGCCGACGAGGATGAGCACGCCGCTCAACAGCACGAACCCGCCGATGAACGACACGGCCAGCGTCACGTTGTTCAAAATCCGCGTCACGGCGCGCATGATGTCGGCCACGTCAATCACGGAGATGTTCGGATACTTGTCCAGCAGAGCGCGCTGGAAACGGCCGCGCTCGGCATCGGTGGCGGGGCCGTTGATGGGCGCGATCAACATCTGCGGCGCGTTCTCCAGCGTGCCCGGCCGGAAGAGGACGAGGAAGCCCGTGCGCGAGTTGCGCCAGTCAACGCGGCGGATGCTGGTGACGCGCGCCGTCAGGCGGCGACCCGTGATGTCGAACGTGATCGTGCCTCCGAGATCGAGTCCGGCGAGGCCGAGCATGCCCTCTTCGATTGACACCTCCGGCTCGCTCGACGGCGCGGCGTCCCAGAACGTCCCCGCGACGATTGATTCGTTCGCTTCGAGTTGCGGCCTGTAGGTCACGACGTACTCGCGCCCCAGCCTGCCGCGCTCTGCGCGTCGCGCTTTGTCATCCAGATCAATGCTCTGGCCGTTGATGGCGGCGATGCGCGTGCGCACCGTCGGCACGAGCGTCGGGCGTTCGCCCGTCGTCCTCGTAATCAATTCCTCGACGCCCTCTTTCTGATCCTTCTGCACGTCAATCAAAAACATGTTCGGCAACTGCGCGCGCGCCGCCGGGTCGAACTCGCGCACGAGGTTCTGTTGCAGCGATTGCGTCGCGATGACGAGGAACGCGCCAAGCCCGACGGCCAGCACCACGACGCGCGTCTGGTTGCCGGGACGATACATGCTGTTGACGGCGTGCCTGAGCGCGAACGAGCGGACGTGGCGCGCGCGCCGGACGAGGTGGATGACGAGCATCGCCGTCAGTTGCAGCGCGCCCGCCGTCAAGGCGAGACCCGCCATGAAGAACGCGCCCACGCGAATTGACCCGGCCTGCCACGCCGCGAGCGCGACGAGTCCGCACGCCACGCCGACGGCGACCAGAGCGCGCGGCATGCCGATCAGGCCGATGCGCCTCAACGACGCCGCGCCGCGCAAACGTCCGAGCCGGTTTCCCTTCGTGTCGGCCTGCGCGCCGCCGCCGCCAGTCGCCCCGGCGTCTTCGCGCAGCAGCATGTTCGGTTTGATGCGGCGCACGCGCAGGAGCGGCAGCGCGGAGAACAGCAGAGAGATGGCGAGGCCGAGCGTCAGCCCCTGCGCGATTGCGCCCGCCGTCAACTCGTAACTCATGTTGGGGGGCAGCGTCTCGCTGAAACGCCGCGCGACGAACAGCAACGCCGCCCGCGCCAGCACCACGCCGAAGAGACTGCCCGCCAATCCCAGCGCCAGCACCTGCGCCAGATACACGCCCGCGATCATGCGGCTCGACGCGCCCACGCACTTGAGCACGGCGATGGTGCGCTTCTTCTGTTCGATGAAGACGCGCGTCACGTTCGACACGCCGATGCCGCCGAGCACGAGGATGACCAGACCCGTCAGCGACAGGTAATTCTCCGAGCGCGTGTACTGTTCGTTCAACCCTTCCTGCGAATCCCTGTAAGAGCGCACGCTGACGAGACTGTCACGCAGCCCCGCGCGCAAGTCCGCCACGACGGCGTTCAACTCCGCGGGCGGAACCTGCAAGAGAATCTTGTGGCGCGCGCGGCTGCCGAAGCCGGTCAAACCCGTCGCGGCGATTGCGCCGCGCGCGATGAAGACGCGCGGGCCGATGCGAAAGCCGCCCGTCGCGCCCGGCTCCTGCGCCGTCACGCCGCGTATCTGAAACGTCGAGTTCCCGATCTTGACCTCGTCGCCGACCTTCAAGCTCAGACGCTCCAAAAGCGACGCGGCGACGACCACGCCGCCCTCCTCCAGCAGCGCGTGCGAGAATTTTTCGCCGCTCGCCAACGTGAACTCGCCGTAGAGCGGATAGGGCGCGTCAATACCCTTCAACTCGACCATCAACGCGCCCTCGCGCGCGTCGTCGGCCGGGCGGAGCATCGTCGAAGCCTCGATGGTCTGCGTCTCGGCCATGATGCCGCGCGCGTCCGAGATGCGCTTGATGGCGGCGAGCGTCTCGGTCGTCATCTCGCGCGTCGAATCAACCTGCACGTCGGCGGTCAGGATGTTGCGCGCCTCGGAGACCATCGCCGCGTTCACGTTCTGGATGGTCGAACGCAGCGCGACGATTGCGCCGACGCCGATGCCGATGCACAGGAAGAAAAAGAGCAGCCGCTTCCACGAAGACCGTATCTCGCGCCGCGCCATTCGCCAGATGAATTTCATCGCCGCCCCTGCCCCGACGCCGTCTCCAACAACTCGTCGCCCGTCCCGCCGCTGCCTGTCGCCTCCCGGTTGTCCGCCCCGGCCTTCTCATCCGTTTCGGGCGCGTCGTTGCTGCTGCTGCTGCTGTCGCTGACGACGCGGCCGTCGCGCAACGCGATGCGCCGGTCGGCGAGCGCGGCGAGTTCGTGGTCGTGAGTGATGAGGATGAGCGTCGTCCCGCGCTGGCGATTGAGTTTCAGCATGAGATCGAAGACGTGGCGGCCGTTTCTGGAGTCGAGGTTGCCGGTCGGCTCGTCGGCCAGAAGGATGGAGGGGTTGTTCGAGAAGGCGCGCGCAATCGAGACGCGCTGTTGCTCGCCGCCCGACAACTGCGACGGGTAATGATGCGCGCGCGCGGTCAGGTCAACGTCTTCGAGCAGCATGCGCGCGCGCTCGGGCGCGTCCCTGAGTCCCGCGATCTCCATCGGCACGAGCACGTTCTCGTAGGCCGTGAGCGAAGAGATGAGATGAAAGGATTGAAAGACGATGCCGATCTTCCGGCCGCGCAACCCGGCGAGCGCGTCTTCGTCCATCGCCGTGACGCGTGCGCCGTCAATCGTTATCTCGCCGGCGGTGGGCGCGTCGAGTCCGGCGATGAGTCCGAGCAGGGTTGACTTGCCGCTGCCCGAAGGGCCGACGATGGAGACGAACTGCCCGTCGGGGATCACGAGATCGAGCGAGTGCAGGATGGTCAAAGTCTCCGCGCCGGAGGGAACTTCTTTTCTGAGTCTGTATAATTCAATCATGCGTAAATTTATTTCGTTCAGCTTAACATTACTCGCCGCCTTTATCCTCTGCGCCTGCGGCAACAATCAACCGGCCGCGCTGCCCGCGCCGCCCGCCGTAGCATCGCCTCCCCCGGCGAGCAACCGGCCGAAGATCGTCGCGCTCGGCGACAGCCTGACGGCAGGTTACGGCCTCTCTCTTCACGAAAGTTACCCGTCGCTCTTACAAGAACAACTCAAACGTGACGGTTTTGATTACGAAGTGGTCAACGCGGGAGTTTCCGGCGACACGACCGCCGGGGGACTCAGCCGCCTCGACTGGACGCTCGAAGGCGACGTGCGCTTCGTCATCCTCGAACTCGGCGCAAACGACATCCTGCGCGGCCTGCCCACCTCGGAGACGCGCAGGAATCTGGCGCAGATCATCGAACGCTCCCGCGCACGCGGCGCGCAAGTCCTGCTCGCAGGCATGCTCGCCCCCACCAACTACGGCGCGGAGTACCAACGCGCCAGCATGGAAATATTCCCCGCGCTCGCCGAAGAATACGACCTGCCCATGATCCCCTTCTTCCTCGACCGCGTCGCCGGAATCGAAAACCTCAACCTGGAGGACGGCGTCCACCCCAACCCCGAAGGCACGCGCATCGTCGCCGAGACCGTCTACCAATATCTCAAGCCGATGCTGGAAAAGAAGCGTTGAACGCCGCGCGCGGCCATTTAGACTCGAATTCATCTGAGGAGGCACGATCTTTATGAAGAAACTTTTATACACCCTGCTGACGGCCTCGCTGGTAATCGGCAGCCTTCCCGAATTAAAAGTGTCCGCCGAACGGCCGAGCGTCATTACCGGCTCGCTGTCTTACCCCAGCGACGCGGGCTTGCCCAGAATGATCGTGTGCGCGGAGTCCGCAACTTCCAAGAGCATCCACTGCACGGACAAGCGCGTCGTGAATCGGAGAAGCGGCAAGGTCTCGTATAAACTGACCGTCCCCACCGGGAGCTATTACGTCTTCGCCACCCTCGTGAACGGGGAGGAGTCGGTCGAGGCGTACTGGGGTTACAGGGCTTACTATTCGGAATTCGTCAGATGCGGCCTCTCGGTCAATTGCCCGTCGCACGAACCCGTCAAAGTAACGCTCGGCGCCGGGCAAACTTTAACCGGCATTGACCCCGGCGATTGGTACGCTGACAACTGACATTTACATCGCGGGCGCGGCCTGGCGCACGGCGCGCGCGTCGTCGCCGCAGAGACCACCCACCAACGTCTCAAGCCGACGCTGGAAAAGAAACGTTGACGGCGGTTTTCAGGTCGTATAATCCGATCCGGCCTTCGGTGGAACAAATCTCGTAGTCGAGGAGGTGATCTATGAGCAGCACTAACACTGAAATTGAATCTCTGAAAACCCGACTCAAAGCGATGTGGATGACCGGCGATTTCGGTCAGGTCGCAAAGCATATCGAAACCGGCGCGGAAGAGTTTATCGCGCGTCTTGCGCTCAAGCCGGGCACGCGGCTGCTCGACGTGGCTTGCGGCAGCGGTAATCTGGCGATACCGGCGGCGCGCGCGGGCGTGGTCGTCAACGGCGTTGACATCGCCACAAATTTACTCGAACAGGCGCGCGCCCGCGCCGCATCCGAAAGCCTGACAATTCAGTTTGACGAGGGCGACGCGGAAAGCCTGCCATATCCGGATGCGGCCTTTGACGTAGTGGTGAGCATGTTCGGGGCGATGTTCGCGCCGCGACCCGAACTGGTGTCGGCCGAACTGGTGCGGGTTTGCCGACCCGGCGGACGCATTGCCATGGCGAACTGGACGCCGGAAGGATTCATCGGGCAGATGTTCAAGATCAGCGGCAAGCATGTGCCGCCGCCGCCCAACATGCCGTCGCCTCTCAAGTGGGGAGACGAGGAGACGGTGCGCGAACGGCTGCGCGACGGAATAGCGAACTTACAGTTGACGCGTAGGATGTGCCAGTTCGACTATCCGTTTCCGCCCGCCGATGTGGTCGAGTTCTTCCGCAAATATTACGGCCCGACGCAGCGCGCCTTCGATGCGCTCGATACGGGCGGGCAGGCTGCGCTGCGAAACGACCTTGAGCGGCTATGGGCGGAGCATAATCAGGCGACAGACAACAAGACGCGGGTCGAAGGCGAATACCTCGAAGTGATAGCCGTCAGAGCCTAAACCAAAATAGAGAATTAGCTCTGATGGTTATGAATCGGCCGGCGACGGATTTTGCCGGGTCAGGCGCGGCCTTCTTCAGTTGGAGACGGTTGCCCTTCGTTTCCGTTCGTCACTCCGCGTTCATCGCTCGCCTTCTATCCTGATCTCCACGTCGCGTCCCGTCGTGGCTTCGTTGCCGTGGTAGTCGGAGGCGTGGATGCGCAAGGTGTAGTCGCCGGGGGGCAATGAGGACGTGTCCCACACCGAGCGCGCGGCGCGCCCGTGGCGGACGAAGTTCGTCACCTGGTAGAGAAAGCGCGTGGACTTGCTGCCGTAGACGGTGATGCCGCTCTCGTCTGCGTAGGCCACTTTGACGGCGTCCATGTCGGGCGGCATGCGGTCGAATTCGAGCGTGATGCGCGGACGCTCGAAGCCGGGCGCGGGCGTGCCGTCCGGGCGGAGCAACCCGTAGCCGAGTTTGTAGAGACCGAGACGGCGGCGCGCCTGATTGCCGTCAACCTGATCGTATGCGTCAACCACGATGTTCACCTGCCCACGCACGAGCAGGCGACCGTCGCGCCGCTCGTTGAGTTGGAAGCCTTCGCCCGCCTCGAAGAGTCGAATGCCGTCGCGCTCGATCTTCGGCGCGACCTTGTCGGTGAAGCCGACGAGCGGGAGCGCGAGCGGGTTCAGTTCAGCGTTCGGCGCGCCGAAATTCATGTGGACGTGATACATGCGATTGATCGTGCCGAGCGCGTCGCCCACGCGGAAGCGCGTGCCGCGCCGGATGCGGACGCGCGTGAGTTTTCCCTCGGCGTCGCGCTGCGGCGTGAAGCGCGCTTCGTCAATCAACTCGTCTCGCTCACTGCGTCCGGCGCGCAGGTGAACGTAAACCATGATGCCTATGCGCAAGCCTTCGTTGAGTTGGCCGTGCCCCCAGTTGGTCAGCGGACTCTCGACCTTTTCGTCTAAGACGGCGCGCACTGTCTGGCCGTAAGTGCCGAAGATGTCTATGCCGCTGTGCAGGTGATGGCGGCTGTCCGTGGTGTCGTAGCTGCCCCGCACCTCGCCGAGCGTCGCGGCCACCTCGTGCCACTTGTCCTGCGGGTCGAGCGGCCACGGCAAAGACTTGATGCCGAGCGCGTCGGCCGACAGGCGCGGCAGCGCCTCGCTTTCGGCGGCGACCTGCGCGGGATCGCTTGCAGAATTTTCCGGCGTCGGGTTTGCGCCGTGCGTCGCGGCATCCTGCGCCGTCGTCAACTTGCGCACGAGATAGTTCGCGCTGTCGGCCACGTACAGCGCGCCGCTTTTATCAACCGCGATGCCCGCCGGTTGATTGAAGCGCGCGCCCTGCTGCCCGTCGCCATCTGCGAAGCCCGCGCCCGCGCCCGCGACGAGGTGCGCCGTCAGTCGCCCGTCGGGCGCGAGTTGCCAGACGCGGTTGCGCTCGCGCTCCGTCACGTAGAGAAAATTATCGTGCGTGAGCGCAAGCCCCAACGGCTCGAACGCGCCGTCGAACTGCGAGCCGTCGGCGGGCGCGGGAGTGAGTGTCGAGACCTGCCCGTCCTTCGACAGTTTGCGCAGGCGACGGTTGCCCGTGTCCGCGATGAACAACTCGCCGTCCGCGTTTGCGACGAGGGCGCAGGGTGTGTCGAACAGCGCGCCGCCGATGGCCGCGCCGTCCGCGTAGCCGGGGCTATTGCCGCCCGCGATTGTCGTCACCTGCCCGTCGGCCACAGTGATCAAACGGATGCGGTCGTTGTAAGTGTCGGCGACGTAGACGCGCTCGCCGCGCGCGTCAACGGCGACACCGACGGGCGCATTGAATTGCGCCGAGTGTGCCGCGCCGTCGCGCGCGCCCGCCGTGCCGTCGCCCGCGAGCGTCGAGACGATGCCTTCGGGCGTCACTTTGCGGATGCGATTGTTCGACGTGTCGGCGACGTAGAGGTTGCCCTGCTCGTCAATGGCGAGGGCGGAAGGCGTGTTGAAAGAGGCCCCGCCGCCCGCGCCGTCCGCGAAGCCTTCCGCGCCGCCCGCGAGCGTGGTCACGGCCGCGCCCTCGGCGGCGATCTTGCGTATGCGGTTACTATCGCCCGCGTCGGCGACGTAGACGTTGCCCTGCAAGTCAACGGCGACGCCGAACGGGTTGTGGAAACGCGCCCCGGCCGGCTCGGTGGCGTCTATCGCACCGGGCGCACCGTCGCCCGCGAGTGTTCGGACGACGACGCGTTGTCCGGCGACGGTCGGCACGGGGCGGTCGCGCAGGCGATAATAGATGAAGATGGCGACGCCCGCAGAGATGACGAGGAGCGCGAGCGCGAGTGGGAGCAGGAGGCGTTTGAACATTCGTCGGGTGGTCGGCCTGCGGTTCGGCGGTCAGATTCGGACAGGATTCTTATATAGCAGTGACGAGTGACGAGTGACAAGTGATGAGCAAGAATCAAGACAAGTTCAAAGACAGGATTGCTGTTTTAACTTGTCACTCGTCACTTGTCACCGCTTTGGGAAACTTTTCCCCGCGCTTTCTCGAATCCGCGAATAGACGCGCGAGCGGAAGTTGGTTTATCTTTTCAATTCCATTCTGATCTATTCAAGTCACACCGCCGTAGGAGTCGAGTTCATGCTGAAATGCCGTTTGCCCCAGGTGTGGGCGTTAGCCCTGCTCTTCCTGCTCTGTTCAAGTCTTCCTCAACACGTCGCGGCGCAGGAACAGACCCCGACCCCGACGCCCACGGCGACCGCAACGCCCGCCGCGACCGCGACGCCCGAAGAGCGTTTTGACCCGGCGAAGGACGCGGGCACTCCCCCGAAGAACACCGGCACCGTGGCGGCGAAAGACGAGCGCGACGCCGGAGGCCGCGATGCCAACCCCTTCGAGCGTCTCGAATGGCGCAGCATCGGCCCGGCCAACATGGGCGGGCGCACGAGTGACGTGGAAGGCGTCGCGGGCGACCCGGACATCGTCTACGTCGGCACGGCTTCGGGCGGCATCTGGAAGACCGTAAACGGCGGGCAGACGTGGCGGCCGATCTTTGAACGACAGGGCACGATCTCGGTCGGCGACCTCGCGCTCGAACCGAAGAACCCCGAAGTGGTGTGGGTGGGCACGGGCGAGTCGAACGTGCGCAACAGCGTCTCGTTCGGCGACGGCGTCTACAAGTCAACCGACGGCGGGAAGACCTGGCGGCACATGGGTCTGCGCGACTCGCGCCACATCTCGCGCATCGTCATCAACCCGCGCAACCCGGACGTGGTTTACGTCGGCGTGCTCGGCCACGCCTTCGGCGCGAACGAGGAGCGCGGCGTCTTCATGACGACCGACGGCGGGCGGACGTGGCAGAAGACGCTCTACGTAGACGCGGAGCACGGTATCTCCGATCTCGACATAGACCCCGCAAACCCGAACGTGCTCTACGCGGCGATGTGGCAGTTTCGCCGCACGCCCTGGACGCACAAGAGCGGCAGCGAGCGCGGCGGCGTCTTCAAATCCATTGACGGCGGGCGCACCTGGAACAAGCTCACCACGGGCTTGCCGAAACTCGTCGGGCGCATCGGCGTCAAGGTCGCGCCGAGCAGCCCGAACATCGTCTATGCAATCACGGAGTCGAAAGAAGGCACGCTCTATCGGTCGGACGACGCGGGCGAAAACTGGCGACGCGTCTCCAATCAGGCCAATATCGTCTCGCGCGGTTTTTATTACACGGACGTGCGCGTTGACCCGACGAACGCGGATCGCGTCTACGCCATCGCCTCGACGCTGTTCGTCTCGATTGACGGCGGGCGCACGTTTCGCTCGATCACGGGGCGCACGCACATTGACTATCACGCGCTCTGGATCGATCCGGTTGATCCGCGCCGCATCTGGCAGGGGCAGGATGGCGGCGTCGCCGTCTCGTATGATCGCGGCGAGACGTGGGAGTACGTCAACAACATGCCGCTCGGCCAGTTCTATCAAATTCACGCCGACAACCGCCAGCCGTTTTACTACGTGATGGGCGGCTTGCAGGATAACGGGAGTTGGACGGGGCCGAGCCGCACGCGCGAACCCGCCGGAATACTCAACGACGACTGGCGCATGATCAGTTTCGGCGATGGCTTCTACACCTTAAACCACGCGGACGACCCCGAACTATATCTCTCCGAGTCGCAGGGCGGCGGCATCGTCCGCACAGACATGCGCACGCGCGAGCAGCAGTCCATCACGCCTTACGCAGACGACCCCGGCGGCCCCGCCTCCGAGCAAAGGTTTCGCTTCAACTGGAACTCGCCCATCATCCCTTCGCCGCACGACAAGAACACCGTCTATCTCGGCGGCAGCGTCGTCTTCAAGTCAACCGACTTCGGCAAGAGCTGGACGGCTATCAGTCCCGACCTGACGACGAACGACAAAACGAAGCAGGGCGACGCGGGCGGCCCCGTCGCGCTCGAAAACACTGGCGCGGAGTATCACTCGACCATCATCAGCATCGCCGAATCCCCCTTGCGCGCCGGGCACATCTGGGCGGGCACCGACGACGGTCAACTGCAAGCCACCACCGACGGCGGCAAGCGTTGGACGAATCTGACGAAGAACGTCGCCGGCCTGCCCACGGGTTCGCCCGTCTCGCACGTCGAGCCTTCGCGCGCGGACATGGACACGGCTTACGTCTCCTTCGACCGCCACATGCTCGACGACCTTCGTCCATACGTCTACAAGACGACCGACGGCGGGCGCACCTTCCGCAACGTCACCGGTAATTTGCCCGCGAACGCCTACGTCTGGGTCGTGCGCGAAGACCCGAAGAACACCAACCTGATTTACGCCGGGACGGAACTCGGCCTCTACGCTTCCTACACGGGCGGCAACACGTGGCAGCCTTTGACCCTTAAGAACCTGCCGCACGTCGCCATCCACGACATCGTCGTCCACCCGCGCGACAACGATCTCATACTCGGCACGCACGGCCGCAGCATCTGGATTTTCGACGACGCCACGCCCATCCAGGGGATGAACGACGCGGTGCGCGCCGCCGACCTGCACATGTTCGACATACGCCCCGCCTTGCGCTACACCACGCGCTTCACGCGCTACGGCATCGGCGACAAACCCTTCACCGGACAGAACCCGCCCTACGGCGCGCTCATCACTTACCACCTCAAGGCGAAGCCCGACGAGAAGACGAAGGTGCGCGTGGAAATCCGCGATGCCCGTGGGCAACTCGTCCTCGAAGAGACGCGCGTGCCGAAGGAGAGGGGCTTGAATCGCTACGCGTGGAACCTGCGCTACGGCGGCGCGCAGGTGCGCCGGCCTCAGACGATGGAAGAGACGCCCTTTGGCGGCAACGCGCGCGGCCCGCAGGTGTTGCCTGGCACTTACACGGTCAAACTCATCGTGGGCGACAAGTCGGTCGAGCGGCGCGTCGAAGTGCGGCTCGACCCGACGGTGAGCGTGCCTGCGGCGGATTTGCAGACGACGCACGACATGAGTTTGAAGTTGCGCGACATGCAGTCCACAACGAACACGATGTTGCGCGCGCTCGACAGCATCAAAGGCCAACTCCAGTTCATCGAACGCACGGTGAAGGAGCGTTTGACCGACCCGCCGAAGGATTTGACGGCGGCCATCACGGACAACTTGAAACAGGTTGACAAGACGCTCGCCTCGCTCTCGCGACCGGAGGCGGAAGGACTCGGCTACAACCCCGGCCGCGCGCAGTTGATTGACGAGATCGGCGGTCTGTTCTTCACCCTCGACGCGACGAACGCCGCGCCCACCCCGGCGCAGCGCGAATATTACGGCGTGCTGCAAACGCGCTTCCGCACGACGCTCGCCGAGGCCAACCAATTCTTCACGCAGTCAGTCCCGAAATTGAACGAGACGCTGCGACGCTTCGACGCGCCGACCGTCATGATCGGCAAGCCGATTGAGGTTCCGAATCAATAACGCGGATGATTATTTTTGAAGCGGAAGATCGTTCGCCGTCCGTCATCACGCTATTAGCCGGGAAGAGATCATGCACAAATTAAGACGCCTCCTCGTTACCAGTTTGCTCGTCGTCGCCGCGCTCCCGTGGCATCCGTCCGGCGCGGCGCGCGCGCAAAGCGGCGCGCCCGACGCCGAACGACAAGCCTTGCGCGAAATCTTTCGCGAGTTGATCGAGATCAACACGGTAGACCCGCACGGCGACGTGACGCGCGCGGCCGAGGCGATGCGCGCGCGGCTCATCTCCACCGGGTTCGCGGCGGAAGACGTGCGTGTGGTCGTGCCCGCCGGAAACGCGAAGAAGGGCAACCTCGTGGCGCGTTACCGCAGCGCGCGGCCGACGGGCAAGAAGCCCCTGCTGCTGCTCGCGCACATTGATGTCGTTGAGGCGCGCAAAGAGGATTGGTCGGACGGCCTCGACCCCTTCAAGTTCACCGAGCGCGACGGCTATTACTACGGGCGCGGCACGATAGACGACAAGGCGATGGCCGCGATCTTCATCGCCAACCTGATCCGCTTCAAACGCGAGAACTTCCAACCCGACCGCGACATCATCGTCGCCCTCACGACCGACGAGGAGACCGGCGACTTCAACGGCGTCGAGTTTCTTTTGAAGGAGCATCGCGCGCTGGTGGACGCCGAGTTCGGCATCAACGAGGGCGGACGCGGTTATCACAAGGCGGGGAAGCCCCTGTTGAACGCCGTGCAGGCGAGCGAGAAGGTCTACCAGAGTTTCCGCCTCGAAGTGCGGAACAAGGGCGGTCACAGTTCGCTGCCCGTCAAAGACAACGCCATCTTTCGTCTCGCCGCCGGACTCGACCGCCTCGCCCGCTTCGACTTCCCCGTCAACCTCAACGAGGTGACGCGATCCTACTTCGAGCGCATGTCGAAGATCGAAACGGGGCAGACGGCCGCCGACATGCGCGCCGTCATCGCCGCCACGGCGCACCCGGAAGCGGCATCGGTCGCGCGGCTCTCCGCCTCGCCCTATTACAACGCGCTGATGCGCACGACCTGCGTCGCCACCCGGCTCGAAGGCGGGCACGCCGACAACGCCCTGCCGCAGATGGCGCGCGCAACAGTCAACTGCCGCATCCTCCCGCAGGAAACGGCCGCGGACGTGGAGGCCACGCTCCGGCGCATACTCTCGGACGAGCAAATCAGCATCACGCCAATCGCCGTCTCGAAGCCCAGCCCGCCCTCGCCCCTGCGGCCTGAGATCATGGGGCCGATTGAACGTCTCACGCGGGAGATGTGGCCGGGTGTGCCCGTCGTGCCGATCATGGGCACGGGCGCGACCGACAGCCTGTTCTTCCGGCAGGTCGGCATCCCCGTCTACGGCGTCTCCGGCATCTTCGACGACATAGACGACAACCGCACGCACGGCCGCGACGAACGCATCGCCGTCAAATCTTTCTACGACGGGCAGGAATTTCTGTACCGCCTGACGAAAGCCTTCTCATCCGCTAAATGACGTGAATTCCATTTAAGAAGCTGCCGATTACGCAAGCCCGTCAGGGGCATCAGATGTAGCCCCGGCAGAGGCGTCAGATAGTAGCCCCAACATAGGTATCAGATAGAAGCCCCGTGAGGGGCGGCATATTTATAGCCCACGGCGCGAGCCGTGGGATCAAGATAGATAAAATTGAGAAGCCCCGGCAGGGGCGAAAGAGATTCAACTCGAACTTCTTTCGCCCCTGCCGGGGCTTCGCGTCTCGTTGGCCTGTCTGTCCCACGGCTTGCGCCGTGGGCTACAGATATTCCGCCCCTGAAGGGGCTTTAAAACCCGGTATCTTGTTATATCGAACTCAGGCTAATTTATCGTCGCATGTATCTACGGGCGAAACCCGACGCTTTGCCAGAGCGCGGCGCAGTCGTGCATTTCCCCGCGCGCGACGACGTATTTCACCCGGCGGATGTGGCTGATGGAGTCGAGCGGGTTGCCCGCGACGAGCAGCAGGTCGGCGCGCTTGCCCGCTTCTATCGTGCCGAGTTCGCCCTCCATCCGCAGCGCGCGCGCGGGCACAACGGTGGCCGCGCGGATCGCTTCCAGCGGCGACAGCCCCGCGCGCACCAGAAGTTCCAACTCACGAAAGATACTGTGGCCGGGCACGACGAGATCGCTCCCGGCCATGAGTGGCACGCCTGCGCGGTGCAATCTTCCCGTCAATTTCAAGGAGCGTTCAAAGGCGGCTTTCGCGCGCTCATTCAGTTCGGCGGGCACGCCCGTGTTGTTCAGCACGACGAACAACTCGTAAGGCAGTTTCGCCATGCCCGGCTCGAAATCTACGAAACCGCCCGCGCGCGGGTGTAGATTCAGTTCGCCGCGCGCGAGCGTCGGCTCGACGATTGTGCCGTGTCGTTTCAGGAAATCAATGCCCGCTTGCGCGGACGGCGATTCGAGATCGAGCGGCGGCGCGGGCGTGCCGGGCACTGGTTTGAAGTCGCGCGAGTACATCAGGCGCGTGATGAAGTTGATGTGGTTGATCTGATCCATGCCGGCCTCGACGCCGCTGAAGGCGTTCATGCCGTTGGGGACGTGGCCGGTGACGGTGAGGCCGAGGCGGTGCGCTTCCGCCGCGACGACGGCGACGAGTTCCGGCTTGAGCGATTGATAAATCTTGATCTGCTCGTAGCCCTTCCGTTGGTAATGCGCGACGGCGGCGCGCGCCTCCGCGGGCGTCTCCGCCGTGACCGTGCCGAGCGGGCTTGCGCCGCCGTCAATCACGCCCGCCAGAAGCAAGCGCGGGGCTAACGCGCGCCCGCGCCTGATCGCATCGCGGATGGGCACGATGAACTCCGGCTCGTTGCCCGCATCGCGCACGGTCGTGATGCCGGCGGCCAGCGAGGCCGGAAACCATTCGGCCTGCGTGTTATGCCCGTGCGTATCCCATAGCCCCGGCATCACGGTCAGGCCGCGCGCGTCCACGCGTGTCGCGCCGCGCGGAACCTTCACACTCGCGCGCGACCCGGCGGCGACGATGCGGTCGCCGTCCACGACGACGATTGAATCGGGGACGGGGGCGTCGTTCCTGCCGTCAATCAACAGCCCGCCGACGAGCGCGAACATGCCGGTGTGTAGCGGCTTGATCTCACGCTTCAATTGTTCGAGTTGGGCGACCGCGTCTTCCGCACCCCGCGCGACGAAGAACGGGAGCGAGGCTTCGTAACCCTCGCGCACAGCCTCGAAGCGATCCAGTTCGGCGTCCGCGCCGACGATGGCGACGAGTCGCCCGGCGTCGTCGAACCAGACCGTTTCGCGCCCCCACGTCACCCCCTCGATATGGTAGCGTTCGAGTCGAACTTGTTTGCCGAGCGCCGTCACGGTGTCGCGCCCGCGCAGTTCGATGCGCGCGCTCCCGCCGGGCAGCAACGCCAGCACACCTTCTTTGCCGCCGCGTCGTTGTTGCCAGTAGCGAAACAACAACGTCTGCATCGAGACGGGTGAGAGGCCGCCCGTCGTGTAGAAGTTTTCTGCGACGCGGACGCTTCTCGTCCGGCTGCCTTCACGCACCCGCGCGAGGCCGCGCTCGATCTCCACCGACGCGTCAATGTCGGAGCGCGTGGAGGTCTGGCCTTTGATCTCAAAGCGGACGGGCGTCAGGTCGCGGCGCGCGCTGAGGGTAGCCGTGAGCGAAACTTTGCCGCCGATGAAGGTCAACTCGGAGCGCGCCGCCAGTTGTACAGACTCGCCCGTGCGGCTGATCTCGTAAGTCTCTTCGCCGACAGGGAATTGATACTTGTAGAGTTTGAACTTGCCGCGTTCCTCAATTGATGCCGCGGCGGCCGGGTTCGAGGTTTGCGCGCTTCCGGGTCGAAAAGTTGTCGGATTGAAGAGTAAGGCGCAGGCGGCGAGCGTTAAGAGCGTGATGTTCAAACGGCGTCGGGTGGTCATTCGGTTTTCTTCATCCGGCGGCGCGGTCAATACGCGCCAACTCGGGTTTGTAGTTTTCAACCGCGCTCTCTTCCTCCTGTAGTCCGGCGGGCGCGGCTTCAACCTGAAAAGGGATTTCGAGCGTGACGATCATGCCGCGCGGGGCGGCGTGCGTGAGTTCGAGACGCCCGTCCGCGCCGTAGAGGTGTTCGAGACGCGCGCGCGTGTTTGCCAGCCCGACGCCTCCGGCGTGCGTCCGCGCGGAGTGGTCGGCGGGCGCGTCCGCTTCGCCGACGAGCGCGAGGCCGGGGCCGTTGTCTTCGACTTGCAGCCAGAGTCGCTCGCCGCGACGCGCGGCGCGAATCGCCAGGCGTCCCGGCGCGCTCTGGCGCGAGATGCCGTGGCGGATGGCGTTCTCGACGAGCGGCTGGAGGATGAGGTTGGGCACGAGCGCGTCGAGCGTCTGCGGCTCGATTTCGGTCTCGACGCTCAGGCGGTCGTGGCGGATGGTCTCGATCTCAAGGTAACAGCGCAGGAAGGCGATCTCCTGTCCGAGCGTCACCTCCTGATCGCCGGAATTCTCCAGCGTGAGACGCAGGAAATCTCCGAGACGCGCGACCATCTGGTCGGCGGCTTCCGCGTCGCGGTGCAGGAGCGCGGAGATGGAGTTGAGCGTGTTGAAGAGAAAGTGCGGGTGGAGTTGCATCTTGAGCGCGCGCAGTTGCGCCTGCGCCAGTTGAGTGCGCAGTTCCGAGGCTTTCACCTCGGCCATGATGAAGCTGTGGTAGTAGTCAATGGCGTTGATGGCGATGAGGATGAGCCAGTAGATCGAGACCTTCATCGGGAGGTTGGCGAAAAGTTGATAGCTGAAGAGCGAGAGGAGCGTGGGAAACTCCTGTGTCAGCACTCCGCCCGTCAGCCAGTAGAGCGGCAGGTAGAGGCAGAGGTGGAGAGCGGGAAACACGAGGCTCGCGGGCAGATGCACGAAGAAGAGGCTCTGCGGCCAGTGCTGGCGGTCGAGGCGATAGCGGCGCGCGACGAGGGCGATGAGCGGCGCGAGCAACGCCCACAGGTAGAAGGCCGTCAGGTTCCAGACGAAGATGCCGACGAGATCAACGCGACGATAGTCGCTGATGGCGAGCGTGCCGAAGAAGGAGAGGCTGGCAAACGTGAGGCCGATGAGCGTCCAGACGCCGAGCAGGATCAAGATGGTGCGCGCGCGTTTGAACGACATGCAAATTATTATCGCACAGTAAACACCAAAGGGAATATTTGCGCCCGCCCCAATTCGTCTCGAACCGTGGGGCGAACAAAATTCGGGCAGAGGATGATTCCCCTGCCCTGAATAATGGTCTTGCGAAGGCCGTTTTCCGCGCGTCGAGATTCGTCAGTAGACGGGCTTCGGGAACGGCCCCGGCTGCTGCGGCTGCGCTTGCGGTTCGTCGTGCGGCAGGGGGATGCGATAGCGTTTCACTTTCGAGTTGAGGGTCGTCACTTTCAGGCCGAGCAGGCGTGAGGCGCGCACCTGATGGCCGCCCGTCAGTTCGAGCGCGCGCATGATCAGTTCGCGCTCGAAGCGTTCCACCTCGTCGTAGAACTTGATGCCGCGCACGATGTCCGTTGCTTCGAGCGTGCTGATGGTCTGCACCTCTTTCAACAAAGAGAGGGCGGCCTTTTGGAGCATCTCGATTTGCCCCGGCAGCGCGTTCGCGTCCAGCGTCAGATGTTTCGCGCCGACGCCATCTCGCGGGTCGCCCGCATAAGTGTCTTCTCTGCGATCCAACAGGGCTGCGTCTTTCATCTCTATTCCCTCGATTTCGTCCGTGATTCCGTCCGTCAACTAAAGCCGGGACGGCGCGACCCCGGCGCGTGATTCCCGGCGCAGACTCGATAGCGGAGGCCAGTTTAACCGCGCCGTGCCGCAGGACAACTTAAATGTGACGAGCCGCGAAATCCGGTGCTGAATGGTTCGTGACGGGTGACGAAACTTTATGACTTTCCAGAGACCCCGACGGGCGGGCGAAGGAAACCGAGCGCCCCTTGCACTCACACGTTCACGCAGTCTCACTCGATGAACTGCCCGGCGACGTGCGCCCCGCCGTGTGGCTCAGGAAGAGTTTTCAAACAGCTCCAACATTTTGTCGCGGTAGCTGCGGCTCAGGGTCAACTGTTTGCCGTCGCGCAAAATCACGACGTAGTCGCCGCTAAAGAGCGGTTGCAGTTCCTTGATACGTTCGATGTTGACGAGCGTGGAGCGGTGGATGCGCAGGAATTTGTCCGGATCGAGTTTGGAAGCGAGCCGGTTCATGGTCTCGCGCAGGAGATGCGACTCTCGCCCCACATGCACGCGCAGGTAGTTGCCTTCCGCCTCGATCCAGTCAAGCTCTTCGGCGCGCAGGAAGAAGACGCGACCGGCAGACTTGATCATGAGTCGTTCGAGATGGCGCGGCTGCTCGGTCTTGAAATTTTCGAGGAGCGACAGCAGGCGTTTGTTGAGTTCGCCTTTCGCCCCGTTCGAGAGTTGGGCGCGGGCGCGCTCCACGGCCTTGCGAAAGCGTTCGCGGTTATAAGGCTTCAACAAATAGTCGAGCGCGCTCACGTCGAACGCCTGCAAAGCGTAGCGGTCGTAGGCCGTGACGAAGATGACGGCGGGCATCTCGGCGACGCCGACGGCCTTGAGGATGCCGAAACCGTCGAGTTCGGGAATCTGTATGTCGAGGAAGACGAGGTCGGGTTTGAGCGTGCGAATGGCGGCGACGGCCTCGCGCCCCTCCGCGCATTCGCCGACGAGTTCGAGGTCGCGTTCCGACGCGAGGAAACGCTTGATGCGTTCGCGCGCCAGCGGTTCGTCGTCAACGATGAGCGTCCTGATGCTGTTCTCCCGCATTGGCCTCCGTCAGACTTCCGGCTCCAAAGGAATTGCCGGGTTTAGCTTTGTGAGACTCGTGCCCGGCGTGCTCTTTATAAACGCCCTGCGTGTGAGTTTGTTTCAGACAAAAAAAAAGCGCCTGCGGATTAGACAACCGCGCGCGGTTTTTAGTTGCAATTTTCTTCGAGGCTTTGTGGGCGCGCGCTTCGGGCATCGCCGGGCGGCGGCCTGTCGGATTCGCCCCCCGCGCGATATGTTCAAGCGCAAGGTCGTCGCGCCCGGCGCACTCATTCTCAAATAAAGAGGGCTGAGATATTCGCGAATATCTCAGCCCTTCCGGCTTGCGTTTAATTTAATGAAGGCAGATTCGATCACGCCCTCGCCGGTTTCATCCGAACGAAGGCTCGCCGTCATAGACGACGTTCCAACCGTTGCGACGGCTGGTGGCGAGGCTGCGATTGAACCAGTGAGTAGCGGCCTCCGCGTCTTCGTAGGTTTGCGCGGAGGGCACGCGCTGGCGCGGGTCAACGCGCACGATGCGTCCGCCCTCGGAGGAAATCTTCAAACTCAGGATCGCCAGCAAATCGTTCTTCTGCATGACGGCGGTGCGCACCTCGAAAGGCTCTGCGTCGTCATCTTCGTCCTCCGATTCGTCCATTTCCTCATACGCTTCTTCTTCGCCGATAATGTCTTCAAAGAAGTCTTCGGGTTCGTTCATAATCTCAAAATTCCTACTCTCAAAATTAAGTTCTTCTCGTCTCAATACGCGAAGGCCTGGTAAATCTCCGTCGGGGGCAGGTCGTCGAGCGATTCGACCACCGGGTTGAAGCGCAGCATGCGTCGGGCGCGCTCCGAAAGCGTCTCATGCACGCGGCGCGGGATGTGGATCGTCACTTCGGGACGGAACAGCCAGCGGCGGCTGTAGCCGATGACGACCATCGGGCGCGGCTCTTGCGTGCGGTTCGGCGTGCCGCGATGCAGCGCGCGCACGTCGCGCACCATCACGTCGCCGAGCCGCATCGGGAGCGCCTCCAATTTCCGCTCGCCCGTCTCGATGAGACGCAGCGCTTCCCCCTTCGGCAGCATGTGCGTGCCGCGCGCCACCTCGAAAGGGCCGTTCTCGTGCGTCACCTCGACGAGCGGGAAGTTGACGGCGATTTGATAGGGCGGCGTCTCGCGCCCGGTTTCGGGAAAGAGCGGCGGCGTGTCGCGATGCACGTCCTGATAATCGGAGCCGAGGAGCGGCGTGTCGGTCGCAAGCTGCACCATCGTGAAGTCTTCACCGGCGAGGCGTTCGACTATGCGCAGCACGTCCGGGTCTTCGTAGATCGAGGGGTCTGCGAACGGCGCGTCGAACGGGAGCGTCACGTAGTAGCGCGCCGCGCCGCGGTTGCGCAGGTGGCCTTCGCGCTCGATGTGCTCGGCGAGCAGCGGCGCGAAGGCCACGCGCCACGCGCGCAGCGTCTCTTTCGGAAAATGTTCCGGCAGGACGCAGAAGCCGTCCCGCAACACGTCTCCGGCGAAACTCTCGATCTCGGCTTCGGAATATCTCCCCTTGCTCATCGAACCCATCTCACCTCTTGCGGCGTGGCTGTGCGCGGCGGCGTTTCACCGCCGCGCCCTTATTCGCGCCGGTGACGGCCTGCGGCTTCTTGGCCGCAAACTGCCGCTTGATCACTTCCGCCAACCCGGCCTGCTGGAAGCTGAGGTTCAACTCCACTTCGTTGCCCCGCACGGCGTTTGTCAGCGTCTCCAAAACCCTGAGCGCGGTCGCCTGATCTGCTTTCGAACTGTTACTGGACTTCTGCAAATCTTTCTGGATTTCGCCCTTGAGAAAGCCGACGCCGATGTTGATCAGGCCGCTCAGAGCCGACGCCTTTTCGGCGTCGTCCATGCGAATGATTGACTGCACGCCGAAGATAGAGGGCTGCATGTTCACCGACAACTGCACCTGCCGCACGGCGTCAACCATGCGCTCCATCTCGACGTTCGGGGGCGCGCCCAGCTTGCGTATGTGTTGCGACATGCCGGGGGGGAGGTCTGAGACCAGGCTGACGAGCGTGTTCGGGTCGCGCAGGGCGAGATCAACGAGTTCCGGCTTGAGCCGCGGCCGCCCGCCGCTCTCTTCAATCGCATCTCTCAAATAAGCCGGGATGCCGACGGCGATAGTGTTGGCGTCGAGCGCGATGGCCGCAATTTGATCAATGGGAAACTTCTTCGAAGTCTGCTGCCCGCTGCCGTCTGCGGGCGCGGGCTTGTTGAGACTGAACAGGCTGAGGGTTCTTGTGCCGACGGTCTCCTGCGTGTGCATGTCCTGTCCTATCATCCGCGCGCCGGACAGCAAAGCGTCCGCGCTGAAGTTGCCGCGCATGATCAGCAGAAACTCCGGCAACTGTTTCGCCGACAGGTCGCCCTTTAAGCGCGCGCCCGCGATCACATATTCGATCCCGTTGAGGTCTATGAACTGCCTGGTCTCGGCGAGAGCCTTATTGAGCGCCTCGGGCGGCACGACGGCCGGCGCGGCCTCGTTGATCAGGCGGCGCGCGTTGATGTACAGGACGGCCTGCGACTCCGGGAAGTTCGTGAGCGCGCTGCGCGCGTCCTGCGCGCGGACGGCGGCCGGAACGGCAAGCAGCATGAACGCGACGAGGAAGAGGAGAAATCGGGCCGGGGTTGCGACTTTCATTGTGTCAATTATCCTTTCGACGAAACAAGCAGAACGCGCGAAGTTTAACCGATGCGGCGTGCGGGGGAAAGCGGGGAGCGGGAAAAGGATGAGGGATGAGGGATGAGGGATGAATAAGAAAAGCGCTCAAGAGATTGAATGCATTCTTTCATCCCTCATCCCTCATCCCTCATCCCTTTTTCTACTTCCGGCTGCTCAGGCGATTCTGCACGATGACGACGACGAGCAGGAACAGCCCGCGCAAGACCGCCTGCCACCAGGGGCTGATCCAGCCCTCGAAGTTGAAGACGTTGAAGATGAGTCCGAGCAGGAGCACGCCGACGAGCGTAGACATGACGCTGCCCTGCCCGCCCGTCAGGAGCGTGCCCCCGACGACGACCGCCGCAATCGCGTTCAACTCGTCGCCCTGCCCCGCTACGGGTCGCCCCGCGCCGAGTCGCGCCGCGTCAAGCACGCCCGCCAAGCCCGCAAGCGCGCCGCTCAGGGCATAGACGCCGATGGTCACGCGCCCCGTGTTCAAGCCCATCAGGCGCGCCGCTTCGTCGTTGTCGCCGAGCGCGTAGACGTGCCGCCCGAAGCGCGTGTGATTGAGGACGAGCCAGCCGAGCGCGAAAGCAGCGATGAGAAACACGACGGGCACGGGCACAGGCCCGATGAAATCGCGCCCCAGAGAGGTGAGCGTCTCCGAAGACTTGCCGATGCCGATAGACTTCTCGCCCGTGTAAGCGAGCACGAGGCCGCGCGCCGCGATCATCATCGCCAGCGTCACGATGAACGGTTGGATACGCGCCTTCGCGATGACCAGGCCGTTGACGAGGCCGAGCGCGGTCGTGATCGCGACGGCCGCGACGACCGCGATGAGCGCGCCCCGCCCGGCAAGCGTCGCCGCTGCCACGCCCGCCACGGCCATCAGCGACCCGACCGACAGATCAATGCCGCCCGTCAGGATCACGAACGTCATGCCGAGCGCGACCAGCCCGAGCATGCTGTTCTGGCGCAGCACGTTTACCAGATTTTCTTCCGTCAGGAAACGCTCGTAACGCACGGCGGCGAACACGCACACCGCCACGAGCGCGATGAGCGCGCCCTGCCGCTGCACAAAGGTAGCGAAGCGCGCCCGTGCCAGTCGCCCCCCCGCCGAACCCTCCCCGTCAATCGTCGTCGCTGCCTGGCTCATAAGTTTCTCCGTCTCTCGTCAACAGATGATCTCGAATTTGAAATAAATGATCTCGAATTTGAAATCTCGGATTGACTTTCTCCGTGTTCCCTGTGCCTCTATGGAGAACGTCAATTGTCCGGCTCAATCAACAAGTTCACGCCTCAACTATTTCTTCCGCCTCTCCGCCCTCGCCTTCGCCACGATCTCTTTGACTCCGGCGAACATCGTCGGCGCGTGATAGGGGATGCCGTCCTTGATCGTCCACTCGATGCCGCCGGTGCGCACGGCGCGGCCGTCCCGGATCGTCTCCACGCCCACGGGGTAGAGCACCTTGAGATTTTCGAGCGGGTTGCCGTTCACGACCAGCAGGTCTGCCGCGTAACCGGCGCGCACGCGCCCGAGGCGTTCTTCCTGTCCGAGAATCTTCGCGTTATTGCCCGTCGCGTGCTGTATGACTTTGAGCGCGTGGAAGCCCGCCTCCTGATGCAACTCCAACTCCCTGAGCAGGCCGAAGCCGTACATCTGGTAGATGAACCCCGCATCCTCGCCCACGCCGATCACTCCCCCGCGCCGCTCGAACTCGCGCAACGCCGCCATCCAGATGCGATAGTTCTCTTTCCAGAAAGCCTCGTCCGCAGAAGTCCAGCCGATGAAATATGAGCCGTGGTTCGCGGGGTCGGGGCGAAAGTAATCTTCGAGCGTCGGGTGCAGGTAATCGGCGAACCACGGCTGCGTCTGCGCGCGCTGCAAATCGCGGCTCGCCTCGTAGATGACGAGCGTCGTGTCCCATGCCACGCGCGCCTCGACCATCCCGTCGAGCACCTTCATCAATTTGTCCCAGTTTGCCTCGCGCCACAGGCGACCCGCGTAACGAAAGCGATCCACCTCGTTGTTGTAATTGTAGGCGGGCGGGAAATTCTGCACGCCCCCTTCAATCGCCGCGTCGGGGATGCCGTACCAGTGCTCGATTGAGGTTGTGCCGAAACGTATGTCGTCCCACGCGTTCGTCTCGGCGACGGCCGCGTGATGCGCGATGCGCAAATTCTGTTTGCGCGCCTCGTCCCACGCCGCCGCCATCAGGTCGCGATCCATGGCGAACATCTTCAGGCCGTCCACGCCCTGCGCCTTCAAATCCCGCACGCGCTGGCGCGCGGCTTCGGCCGTCTTCGGCGCGCCGCCCGCCGCGTAAACCGCGTAGACAAACAGGCGCGGCGCGGCCACCTCGCCCGCCGCCGACGCGCGCTTGAGCGCGAGCGTCTTCGCCGTGTTGCTGCCCAGGTCGCGCACCGTCGTGATGCCGCACGCGAGCCACAATTTCAACTCGTAGTCGAGCGGTTGCGCGACGCCCCCGCGCTCTTCCTGCACGTGCCCGTGCGCGTTGATAAGACCGGGCATCACATACTTGCCCGTCGCATCAATTTCCACGTCGCCCGCCGGACGCCGCGCCGTCCCGCTCTTGACCGTCACGGGATCGAGCGCGACCACTTCCGCAATCGTGTCGTTCTCGACCACGATGTCGAACGGCCCCGAAGCGGGCGTCCCGTTGCCGTCAATCACCGTCGCGTTGCGAATCACGAGGCGCGGGTAACGCCTGCCGCTCTCAAATGCCCCTTTGCCCCCTTGCGCACGAACGGCGGGCGCGGCGAGCGCGAGCGTGACGAGCACGACCATCATGACGGATGCGACGAGTTGTTTTTTCATTCGTAAAAGGGTCACGCCACCTTCGGGCGTTGAATGTAGACGGCGACGAGGATGATCGCCGCCTTGAGGACGAGCGACCACGCGAAGCCGATGCCGAGCATGTTGAAACTCGTCGTGATGACCTGCATGATGAGCGCGCCGATGAGGGTGCCGATGACCGTGGCGCGCCCGCCCGTCAGCGGCGTGCCGCCGACGACCACGGCCGCGATGGCGTCGAGTTCGATGTAGAGGCCGACCTTCGTCCCGTCGCTCGCCTCGGCCTTCGCGGCTTCGATGAGTCCGGCCATGCCGGCGAGCAGGCCGCTCAGCGCGTAGACCATGATCTTCGTCCGGTGGACTTTTATCCCGGCGAGCCGCGCCGCCGCTTCGTTACCCCCGACGGCGACCACGTAGCGGCCGAAACTCGTCGCGCGCATCACGAAGATCGCGACGGCGACGACCAGCAGCATCACGACCACAGACATCGGCACAGGCCCGACGAAGCCTTTGCCGAGCGACATGAAATTCCGGTCGTCGATCAAAATGATCTGCCCGCCGCGACTGATGACCTGCGCCACGCCGCGCCCGGTGATCAGGAGCGCGAGCGTCACGATGATCGGCTGGATGCGAAAACCGGAGATGAGCGCGCCGTTGAGGAAGCCGACGGCGAGCGCGGCGACGAGTCCTAAGAGCACCGCGGGCAAAAGTCCGCGTTCGAGATTCGTCGCGGCGAGCGCGGCGGCAATCGCCATCACCGAGCCGACCGAGAGATCAATTCCTCCCGTCGCGATGACGAGCGTCATGCCGACGGCGACGAGCACGGTGGGCGCGACTTGCAGGAGGATATTGCGAAAATTGTTCACGTCGGCGAAGTTCGGCGTGAGCAGGGCGTTGACTAAGACGAGCAGGACGAGCGCGGCGAGCGCGCCGTAAGTCGGGCCATAGTCGGCGAGGATGGAGCGCGCGCCCGCGCTCCTCGCGCCCGCGCTGTTGACGGGAGTAGCGTTCTGCATCTCTCTCTAGGCTCCTTCCGAGGGCGGCTCGGCCGGTGGTGTGGCGGCGTGCGGCTTGGTGTCCGTGACGTGCGCGGTGGCGGTCGAAGCGGCGGTCGCTTCGCCGGTCGCGCCTTCGGCCATCGCGCGGATGATGTTGTCCTGCGAGATTTCGTCGCCGCGCAACTCGCCCACGCGCTGCCCGTCGCGCATCACGACGACGCGCGAACTGCCCTCCACCAACTCCTCCAACTCCGAAGAGATCATCAGGACGCCGAGGCCGCTCTCCGCCAGTTCGCCCACGAGCGCCTGAATCTCGCCTTTCGCGCCGATGTCTATGCCGCGCGTCGGCTCGTCGAGGATGAGAAACTTCGGGTTCTTGCAGAGCCAGCGCGCGAGCAGAACTTTCTGCTGGTTGCCGCCCGACAATTCACGAATCTTCTGCTCCGCGCTCGCCGCCTTGATGCCGAGCCGACGCATGAATTTATCGACGATCTCCGTCTGGCGAGCACGTGAAACGATGCCCATTTGGGAAAGCGCGGGCAGGGCGGCGAGCGTCAGATTCTCGCGCACCGAGAGTTCCGGGATGATGCCTTCGGCCTTGCGGTCTTCGGTGAGAAAAGCGATGCCCGCATCAATTGCATCATTCACTGAACCGCGTTTGATCGTCTTTCCCTCCAGACGCACCTCGCCCTCTTCGATATTGTCCGCACCGAAGATGGCGCGCGCCGTCTCCGTGCGCCCCGAACCGAGCAGGCCGGCCAGCCCGACGATCTCGCCGCGCGCCACTTCCACCGTCACGTCGTTCAATTTGCGCCCGCGCTTCAAATTTTCAGCACTAAGGAGCGGCGTCTCATCTCTGCCCGCCTCCGTATGTTTGAAAGCGGTCGTGC
>DATHAZ010000006.1:0-78345 GCA_035296445.1 Pyrinomonadaceae bacterium
CGGCGTCGGCGAGCAGTACGAGCACGTGCGGCAACTCTACGAGCAGAACGCTTTCGCCGCCATCGCCATCGCGGGTTTTACGCCCATCCCGTACAAGGTCTTTACGATTGCGGCCGGGGCGTTCCAGATACCGTTTATGACGCTGGTGGCGGCCTCGGTGCTCAGCCGTTCGGCGCGCTTCTTCCTCGTCGCCTCGCTCTTCTACTTTTTCGGCGCGCCGATCAAAGCCTTTATTGATCGTTATTTTGAACTTCTCACGTTGATCTTCACCGTGCTGTTGGTCGTTGGGTTCTTTATCGTGCGCTGGGTGCTCTGAGGTGCAGGCGGAGCGCAAAGGCGTTGCATGTTTGACATGAGTGCGCCACGCACCTAGAATGCCTGCACAGTTTGTTCGTCGGGGCGTGGCTCAGCCTGGTAGAGCGCTCGGTTCGGGACCGAGAGGTCGGAGGTTCGAATCCTCTCGCCCCGACCATTAATATCCGAAGTTAACGGCAGCCGGAGTTGGCTGCCGTTTTCGTTTGGTGAAGAGACGCGGCAATCTTCCCGCCCCATCGCCCGCCCGCCGCGAGTGAGTTAAATTGTTGTCCAAAGCGAGAACCTTCAGCCTATAATTTCGTATTTCGGGGAAACGGTCTGACAGGAGTTCACTATGTTCTGCCCACAATGCGGTGCGAATCAAAGCGAGGAGTTGAAGTTCTGTAATTTGTGCGGCGCGAATTTGCAGGCCGTGCGCGAGGCCGTGGCGACGCGCGACGTGGCGGGCGAGAAATTCGATTGGAGCAAAACGTGGGTGGCAGAGATGTTCCTTTCGGAAGAGGAACGTAAAAGACGCAACCTACAGGCTGAGCATGAGCGGGGCGTGACGCCGGAGGTGAAACGCTATAACGAAATCAAGGCGGGCGTCATTACTTCGTGCGTCGGACTCGGCGCGGCTATCTTTCTCTTCTTTTTCATGCGGGGCATCATCCTGAGCGGCCAGAATTCGCCGGGCGATAACGAGATTCTCAGCCGCATCTGGATCGCCGGTGTGATCCCGTTTCTCATCGGTCTCGGGATTATGTTCAACGGGATATTCGTCAGCAAAAAAATTGTGGAGGTGGTGAGAAGAGAGTCGCCGATGAAAACTGATCCGGCGGCGTTGGCCGGGCAGAAGACGGACGCCGAACCGCGCTTCCTGAATCCGGCCGACACCACGGAATTCGTCTCGCCGAACTTCAGCGTCACCGAAGACCCGACGAAGCATCTCACGGGTACGCGCCGGAAACAGTAATCTCGCTGCGCCGGATTAGAGACAGCACATCAACCGCCCGCATTATTTCATATTTCAATGGCCGCCGGCGAAAGTGTGAAACGACGCCGACGGCCTTGTCTGTCAGGACGGGTCTATCGTCTGTCGTTTAGCCTTGATCCATTTGGCGACGTGCTGCGCGACGTGGAAGAGATCGTTCGGCTTGATGAGATAGTCTTGCGCCCCGGCCCGCAGGGCGGCCTCTTTCTCCTGTGGCATGGCGCGCGAGGAGTAGAAGATGATCGGGGTCGTCTGATCGAACTGCCGAAGCAACAAGCAGACCGAGACGCCGGACGCGTCGGGGAAGGTGTGGTTGAGCAGGTATAGGTCGAATCGTTGACCGCTCTTCTGCGCCAGTTCCAGACAGCCCGCGCCCGTCTCGACCGAGGTCACTTTAAATCCCGCCTGCTCCAGCATCAACGTCATCAACACGCGCGTGTCGTCGTGATCCTCGACATACAAAACATGTCCTGCTATGGCCGGCGTTTCCATTATCAAATCATCCCTTCGAGCAGCCCAATTATAACACTGTCGAGACGGCCACCCTCGCGCGATGCAATCGTAGACTGATAACCCTCCGGTCTGCGAGCCTGCGACGCGTAGCCCGATTCAACAACGAAAAGTGACAAGGCGAATAAACGGATGCGGCGCGCGGACGAATTGCGCCCGTCGCGCGCGATCCGGTTGCGACATCGCGCCGGCGAACGAAAAGAAGATTACTCCGAGGTTACAAGCTGAGTGTTTCGTGCGTCGTAGGAGTATCCGTCAACGTGAGGGGAGTGCGGGCGGGCAGGAAAGTTTCAATCAAGCTCTCAAGGCGATCATAGTCAATGGGTTTCGTCACGTAGTCGTTGCAACCGGCGGCGACGGCCACGGCACGATGCTGCGCCGGGTCATAGGCCGAAAGCGCGAGGATGGGAATCTGGCGCACACGCGCGTCGCCGTGCTGGCGCAGTTGGCGCGCGGCGGCGAGGCCGTTCAACTGGGGCATGCGCAAGTCCATCAGGATGAGGTCGGGGCGTTCGCGCTCGGCGATGCCAATCGCTTCGTGCCCGTTCGCGGCCGTCAACACACGGTAGCCGCGCATCTCCAACAGCACTTGCAGGGTAAAACGATTGTCTTCGTTATCTTCGGCGATGAGGATCGTCGCACCTGTGTCGGTTCGCTGAGCCATGTCTATAGTCTCTTAGGATGAGAGGGTTCGCCGGGACGATGAAAGTTTCCAATCACTTCTTCAACTCGGGCAGAGAGCGAACAGGATGTTTATATTCGGAAGCGTCCAACTTTTTTGAAGAGGGTTGCGGGCTTCTTCCCTCAGCCCGCAACCCAGAAAGAGAAGGCTCTTTCACGCATAGATTGCTGAGCATTGTAGGCGTCGTGAACTTTAACGTCTGTACGATTAGGTACAGAAATTTGACACATTTATGCCGTCTTGAACACAGTTGGGGATGAGAGTTTCGAGCGATTTTCCCCCCTCTCGATGAAGCTTTCGAGGCTCTCAGTCAACACAAATTTTACATAAATTTAGTACGAACGCGTACAGACTCAGGCACGCTTAAGACCTATAATCACGTTCAACTTAACGAAGACTAAAAGCATAACTTTACCGGCTCGATTCAGGGTGGCGAATGAAGTGCGCCCGAGCTTTCCGTTAGGCCAAATATCTTCAGGCGTTGTGTCCGTGAGAGAGTTTTCTGTCGAACGAGTGAGAGTGGTTTTGATCGAACCGGGAGTTCTCGACGAGACATTGGCGAGGTTGATCGCTTGAGTTGAAACTGCGACGGCTTTAACGAACATGGGGGGATAAGAAAGGTGGGTGCGCCAGAGATGACGGCTCACCTTTCTTTTAGTCTTAAAAGACCCGGCTTGCGCTTAAATTAACCCTGTGGCGGCAGGAGCGGGGCGTTAAAAAAACATGACACGGTGATTGTTTCAACGTCCGTCTTCCGTACAATAAAGTCATGTGAGAGTGTCAAATGAGTTGAATGATCGGTCGGTTGAACTTCAGTCAGCCAGATTCATTTTCCCCCGTAATTACAGGTTCAGTGCATATGCATTGACCCGCTCACAAATCCCCGTTGTGCAGGGGCATAGGGCTTGCTGTTGTTAAAGCCACTAAGCTCGGTAGAAACTGCTAAAGCATAAGTTTCCACTTCAAGGTGTTCGGTCGCTCCCCAAGGAGTCGAACATATTTCAGCGAGGCAGAAGGCGAAAGTCTTGATTTCGTCGTGTGCCATTTTTAGGAAAGAGGTTACGAGAGAAACTATGAGTCGCAATCAAAAAAATTATCTTCCCCTCGAACTCACGGGCGAGACTTCGACGCAAAGAAGCGCGGGACGGAATGTTAAGGACGAGGTCGGCAACGTCATCTCTTTGCAGACACGCACGGCGCAGGCGCGCGCCACACAGGCGAACGCCGTGGCGGCGCAGTCGGCGCAAAATTTCGAGGCCGATCTGGTGTGCCTCTCGCACCTGCGCTGGGACTTCGTTTATCAGAGACCACAGCACCTGCTGAGTCGTTGCGCGAAGCAGCGCAGAGTCTTCTTCGTCGAAGAACCGATGTTTGGTCAAGGGCCTTCGCGGCTCGACGTGTCGCAGCGCGAAGACGGCGTCTATGTGGTCGTGCCGCACCTGCCCGAAGGGTTGTCGAACGAGGTGGCGGTTGAAGCGATTCAGCAGGCGATGATTGATCGTCTGTTCGCCGAACATCAGATACGCGATTACGTGCTTTGGTATTACACGCCGATGGCGCTCGGTTGGACGCGCCATTTGAAACCACTGGCGACCGTCTACGATTGCATGGACGAACTCTCAGCTTTCAGGAACGCGCCGCGCTCACTGCGCGAGCGCGAGGCCGAACTGTTCCGCCGCGCCGATCTCGTCTTCACGGGCGGGCAAAGCCTCTACGAGGCCAAGCGCGACCAGCACGCGAACGTCTACGCCTTTCCGTCGAGCATTGACCGCGCGCACTTCGCGCAGGCGCGCAACCGTATGGAAGACCCGTCGGATCAGGCCGGCATACCGCACCCGCGCATGGGCTTCTTCGGAGTGGTTGACGAACGCTTCGACATCGAACTGCTCGACGCCATTTCCGAAGCGCGCCCCGATTGGAACTTCGTCATCATCGGGCCGGTGGTAAAGATCAACGAGGAAGACCTACCGCGCCGCGCCAACATTCATTATCTCGGCAGCAAGTCTTACAAGGAACTGCCCGCGTACCTTTCGGGCTGGGACGTGGCCGCGCTGCTTTTCGCGCGCAACGATTCGACGCGCTTCATCAGCCCGACGAAGACGCCGGAGTATCTGGCGGCGGGTCGCCCCGTGGTCTCCACCTCGATCCGCGACGTGGTGCGGCCTTACGGCAAGCTCGGACTCGTGCGTATCGCTGACGATGCGGCGGAGTTCGTCAAGGCAGCGGCCGAGATCGGGATGGACGAGCGCGTGGACGACGCGGCGTGGCTGGCGCGAGTTGACGAGTTTCTCGCGAAGATTTCGTGGGATCGGACGTGGGGCGAGATGGCCGAGTTGATCGGCGAGGTCGCGTCGTCGCGGCGCGCATCAATCGCGGCGTCGGGTCAGCAGTCGAAACCCGCGCCGGCGACGACGAAGCAGCCGAGCGTGGCGGCGCGCGCGGCGACGGCAGGCAGCAGCAGCGCGACGGCGGCCGATTAAGCCAGTAATGAGAGAAGCAGAAATGTTCGATTATTTGATTGTCGGGGCGGGGTATGCCGGGAGCGTGCTGGCCGAGCGGCTGGCACGCGTCGCCGGGAAGCGAGTCCTCGTCTGCGACCGTCGCCCGCACATCGCCGGTAACGCTTACGATCACTACAACGACGCGGGCGTGCTTGTTCACAAGTACGGCCCGCACATCTTTCACACCAATTCGCGCGAGGTCTTCGAGTACCTGTCGCAATTCACGGAGTGGCGGCAGTATGAGCATCGCGTGCTGGCTAGCGTTGACGGTCAGTTGCTCCCGATCCCGATCAATCTCGACACGATCAACCAGTATTACGGGTTGAATTTGACCTCGTTTCAGGTCGAAGAATTCCTGAACTCGGTGGCCGAGAAGCGCGAGCAGATTCGCACGTCGGAGGACGTGGTGGTCAACCGCGTCGGGCGCGAGTTGTACGAGAAGTTTTTCCGCAACTACACGCGCAAGCAATGGGGACTCGACCCGTCCGAGTTGGACGCATCGGTAACGGCGCGCGTGCCGATCAGAACCAACCGAGATGATCGTTATTTCGCCGACTCGTATCAGGCGATGCCCCTGCACGGCTACACGCGTATGTTCGAGCGGATGCTCGATCACCCCAACATCAAGATCATGCTCAACACGGACTACCGCGACATCGAGCGCATCATTCCGTACAAGGAGATGATCTACACGGGGCCGGTTGACGAGTATTTCGATTTCCGCCACGGCAAACTCCCTTATCGCTCGCTCGAATTCAAACACGAGACGAAGGACACGGAGGTTTATCAGAGCGCGCCGGTGGTGAACTACCCGAACGACAATCTCTACACGCGCATCACCGAGTTCAAATACCTGACGGGGCAGGAGCATCGCAAGACGAGCATCGTTTACGAATACCCGCGCGCCGAGGGCGACCCTTACTACCCTGTGCCGCGCCCCGAAAACGCGGAGCTTTACGCGAAGTATAAAACGCTCGCCGACGAGACGCCGGGCGTTCACTTCGTCGGGCGGCTGGCGACTTACAAGTATTACAACATGGATCAGGTCGTCGCGCAGGCACTTACGACTTACAAGAAGATCAAGGGCGAGCGCGACGGCGCGGGTGAGTCGAAGTCATAGACACTTCGTGTCGAAGTCTTGGACACTTTAAGAACAAGGGGTGACAACATGAGCCGAGGAGAACCTCTTCCCGCCCCGGCGCTCGAACTGTGGGCGGGCGTGGAGTGTACCGTCAACCGCGTCGGCGATCAGTTTTACGATCAACTCGAACGCAACGGCCACGCGGAGCGCATCGAAGACCTCGATCTCTTTGCCGAACTCGGCGTCCGCTCCCTGCGCTATCCGGTGCTCTGGGAGCGCACCGCTCCCGAAGGTTTAGAGCGCGCCGACTGGACTTGGCCTGATGCGCGACTGGCGCGCCTCCGCGAGCTGGGGATACGCCCCATCGTCGGGCTGCTCCACCACGGCAGCGGCCCTCGCCACACGAGTCTGGTTGACCCGAACTTCCCTGAACAACTCGCCGAGTATGCGCGTGCCGTCGCCGAACGTTACCCGTGGGTTGACGCCTACACGCCCGTCAACGAGCCGCTGACCACGGCGCGCTTCAGCGGTCTTTACGGCCACTGGTATCCGCACGGGCGCGACAACGCGACCTTTGCGCGCGCACTCGTCGGCCAGTGTCGCGCCACCGCGCTGGCGATGCGCGCCATTCGGGAGATCAACCCGCGCGCCCGGCTCGTCCAGACCGAAGACCTCGGCAAGACTTTCAGCACGCGCACCCTGCGTTATCAAGCTGAGTTTGAGAACGAGCGTCGCTGGGCTAGTCTCGACCTGTTGTGCGGGCGCATCACGCGCGAGCATGTGATGTGGGATTACTTCACGCGCATTTGCGGAATCCCGGAGTCGGAGATCGAATGGTTCGCCGCACACCCCTGCCCGCCCGACATCATCGGCATCAACCATTACCTGACGAGCGAGCGTTTTCTGGACGAGCGCGTCGGACGCTACCCCGACCGCGCGGTCGGCGGCAACGGACAGCATCGTTACGTTGACGTGGAAGCGGTGCGCGTGTGCGCCGAGGGGACGGCCGGGCCGCGCGTGCTCCTGCGCGAAGCGTGGGAGCGTTATGAGATTCCGCTCGCCGTGACGGAAGCGCATCTGGGATGCACGCGCGAGGAGCAGCTACGCTGGTTCAAAGAGGTGTGGGACGCGGCGCGCACGCTACGGCGCGAAGACGGCGTCGAACTGCGCGCGGTAACGGCGTGGTCGCTGCTCGGCGCGTTCGACTGGTGCAGTCTGCTCACGCGCTGCTCGGGCAGGTACGAGCCGGGCGTCTTCGATGTGCGAAACGGGAAACCGCGCCCGACCGCGCTCGCGCACATGCTCCGCGATCTGGCCGCGACGGGCGAGCACGAACATCCCGCGCTCAACGGGCCGGGTTGGTGGCGGCGTCTGGAGCGTTTGCAATATCCTCCCGTGCGCCGTCAGGCGGCGTCGAAGACGACGAAACGAGGACTCGACATGAGACACGGAGACGCGCGTCCGCTCATCATCAACGGCGCGACGGGCACGCTCGGTCGCGCGTTCGCGCGGCTGTGCGACGTGCGCGGCATCTCTTACAGGCTGTTGACGCGCGCGGAGATGGACATTGCCGACGCGCGTTCGGTCGAACGTGCGCTCGCCGAGTTTGAGCCGTGGGCGGTCGTCAACACGGCCGGATACGTGCGCGTTGACGACGCCGAGCGCGAGGCGGAAAAGTGCATGCGCGAGAACGCCGACGGCGCGGCCACGCTGGCCGAAGCCTGCGCGCGGCGCGGCGCGGCGCTCGTGACGTTTTCGTCCGATCTGGTTTTTGACGGGAAGAAGGGAAGTCCCTACGTCGAGAGCGACGAGGTGTCGCCCTTGAACGTGTACGGGCGGAGCAAGGCGTTGGCCGAGCGGCGCGTGTCCGAGTTGCTGCCGTCGGCGCTCGTCGTGCGCACGAGCGCATTCTTCGGCCCGTGGGACGAGTATAACTTCATCACGCTCGCGCTCGCGGCGATGGGCGCAGGGCGCGAGTTCGTCGCGGCGGACGACTGCATCGTCTCGCCGACTTATGTGCCCGATCTCGTGAATGCGAGCCTTGATCTTTTGATAGACGGCGAGCGGGGCATCTGGCATCTCGCGAACGAGGGTGCGACGAGTTGGGCGGAACTCGCGCGCCTCGCCGCACGCAGCGCCGGACTCGACGCGAATCGGGTCGAAGCGCGCCCCACGGCCTCTATGAAGTTCGCCGCGCCGCGCCCGCTATATGGCGTTCTCGCGAGCGAGCGCGGGCAGTTGCTCCCGACGCTCGAAGACGCCCTGGCGCGTTACCTGAACGAACGCGAGACGCGCGTCGCGGCCTTTAGCATGGCGGCCGGAGGTCGCATGCAGGGGCGCGCTGGCTAAAGGAAAGGGATGAAGGATGAAGGATGAGGGATGAATCAGAATAAGCACTCGCGAAGTTGAATGCTTTCTGATTCATCCCTCATCCTTCATCCCTTCTTCGCGTCGGCACGGTTTTTGACTAACCATCTGAGAACATAATTAACGTGAGCCGTTTTCGGACAGAGGCGAGGCGCGCCAGCGTGCGCCGTGTCCGAAAACTGTGTGGAATGCAAAAGGAGATAAGAAGATGGCGACAAGTGAGACAGCATTGACTCAGGAGCAGATTGACAGGGGCGAAGCGCCGCAAGGGTACGCGCGCGAAGTGAATGTCGGCGAAATCGAGCGCTGGGCGTCGGCCATCGGCGGCGGCGCGCTCGCCATTTACGGCCTGACGCGCGGCACATACGGCGGCGTCGCGCTGGCCTTGCTCGGCGCGAGCCTCGTCCACCGCGGCGCGACCGGCCATTGTTACGCCTACGACGCCTTGAGCGTGGACACGGCGAAGCACGAGGGCGACAACCCGTTCGTGAGCGTCGAGGGCGGGCGCGGCGTGAAAGTTGAAAAGAGCGTGACGATTAACAAGTCACCGGGCGAGTTGTACAACTTCTGGCTCAACTTCGAGAATTTGCCGCGCTTTATGAACCACCTCGAAGAGGTGCGCATCACGGGCGACGGGCGTTCGCACTGGGTGGCGAAAGGCCCCGCGGGCACGAGCGTCGAGTGGGAGGCGGAGAGCTACAACCTGAAAGAGAACGAGATGATCGCGTGGCGTTCGCTCGAAGGGTCGCAGGTGGCGAACGCCGGTTCGGTTCACTTCACGCCCGCGCCCGAAGGACGCGGCACGGAAGTGCGCGTCGTCTTGAAATACGACCCGCCCGCGGGCGTCGTCGGCGCATGGGTCGCCAAACTGTTCGGCGAAGCGCCCGAACAACAGATCGAAGAAGACCTGCGCCGCTTCAAACAACTGATGGAGGCGGGCGAGACGGCCACCGTCACGGGCCAGACTTCGGGGCGCGGCGCGAAAGCGTAAAGACGCTAAGGGGAAGTGGGAAAGGGGTAAAGGGAAAAGGTGAAGACAAGTGCGTAGCTTCTTTAACCTTTACCCCTTGCCCCTTTCCCTTTAGTCTTTGCTTTCAAAAGGAGACGGCGACGCAATGAAGGCTCTCTGCTGGTTCGGTAAAAACGACGTGCGGATCGAGGACGTGCCCGAACCGAAAATCCTCAACCCGCGCGACGCGATCATACGCGTCACGCGCACCGCCATCTGCGGCTCAGACCTGCACCTGCTGGACGGCTACATCCCGACGATGGAGCGCGGCGACATCCTCGGCCACGAGTTTATGGGCGAGGTCGTCGAGGTGGGCGGCGAAGTCAAAAATCTGAAAGTCGGCGACCGCGTCGCCGTGCCGTTCACGATCTCCTGCGGCAACTGTTTCTTCTGCCGGCGCGAACTCTGGTCGCTCTGCGACAACACCAACCCGAACGCCGCCATCCCCGAAAAACTCTACGGCTTCACGACCGCCGGACTCTTCGGCTATTCGCACATGACGGGCGGCTACGCGGGCGGACAGGCCGAATACGCGCGCGTGCCCTTCGCCGATGTAGGGCCGGTTAAAATTCCCGAACACCTCGAAGACGAGCAGGTGCTCTTTCTCACCGACATCTTCCCGACCGGCTACATGGCGGCGGAGAACTGCGACATCCGGCCGGGCGACACCGTCGCCGTGTGGGGCTGCGGCCCCGTGGGGCAGTTCGCCATCAAGAGCGCGTATCTGCTGGGCGCGTCACGCGTCATCGCCATTGACCGCGTGCCCGAACGCATCGAGATGGCGCGCACCGAAGGCCGCGCCGACACGCTCGACTTCGACGACGAATACATCTTCGACAAGTTGAAGGAGATGACCGGCGGGCGCGGCCCGGACTCGTGCATTGACGCCGTCGGCATGGAGGCGCATGGGGGTGGGTCTCTCGACGCCTATCTGGACAAGGCGAAGGCGGCGGCATTCTTAGCGACCGACAGGCCGCACGCCCTGCGCCAGGCGATCCATTCCTGCCGCAAGGGCGGGACGGTCTCCGTCCCCGGCGTCTACGGCGGCTTCCTCGACAAGATTCCTTTCGGCGCGGCCTTCCAGAAGGGCTTGACCTTCAAGATGGGGCAGACGCACGTGCAAAAGTACCTGCGCCCGCTCCTGACGTTGATCGAGGACGGCAAGATCGATCCCTCGTTCGTCATCACGCATCGCATGCGACTCGAAGACGCACCGCAGGGCTATCACATCTTCAAAAACAAGCAGGACAACTGCATCAAGATCGTGCTCAAACCATAAGTTTGGAGGCACACACACGGGCATCACAGGAAGGGTATGTTTATCGCCCCATCTTGTCGCTACAAATTTCCATCTTATTGCGCCAGGTCGTCTATCTGTAATCCGACCGGATTAGCTCCCGCCCCCTTCACCCCGTCAATTACTTTTGCCACCTCGCCGTATGCGATAGAACGGGGCGCTTTGATAAACACCGTCCTCTCTACCTGAGCTTTTCCGGGTAGACCCGAATTGCCCTCAAGCCCTGTTGTATATATACCGGCTTCTTTGCGCCTCTCGAAAGTTCGCACCAACTCTGTACTGAGTCTGCCCATGTCGCCGACAGTCCCCATATTTTCTTCATGGTTCAACCTGAGCTTCAGGTCTCTATCTACGGTGACGACAATCGTGAGAGGATCAGGAATGACATGTTCGTCTACGTTCGGCGGTTGTGGAATTAGAGCTTTGAAGCGGCTCGGCCTCAGAGGGGAGATGACCATGAAGATAATCAGTAGCACCAGTAAGACATCAATCAACGGTGTGACGTTGATGTTAGGCGTGGCGTTCTTCGCGGGCTGATCTGTGTTTCGATGCATGCTTCTGCTCCTGATAAGAGATTGCAGCCATTTATAGATTGGCAGGGGGTTAGACACCCTTAGGAGTAGATCGGTTCCATTGAAGGGATGCAATGAAAGCCTGATGAAACTCCGGTCGCCACGGCCTTAACTCGACCGGTGTTAAATTGGAAGGGTGCGGGCGTGTGTGTTATTCTGCGCGGGATGGTTGAGACGGTGCTCCCGGTTTCTGCCGCCCCTCGCAGCTCCCGCCACAGCACTCACATTGTTAATAACCCGTAAATAGTTAGTTGGTTTATCGCGAGGTAGTTCTATGAGTTTACGCCTCCATGCTCCGGCCTTCTCCGGTGAAAAGCCGGGAAGACGGCTCAAGTATCCGTTCGCGCTTTCCGCCGCGCTTCTCATGATGCTGTGGGCGACGACGCCCGTCCCGGCGCAGAATGCGCCGAATGTGCAGTTGGTGAACGTCAATAAAAACGGTTCCGACAGCGGCAACGGTACATCCCACACTTCGTCCGGCACTGTCAGCGCGGACGGCCGTTTTGTCGCTTTCACGAGCGAGGCCAGCGACCTCACCGCGCTTCCCGACGGGAACGCCGCTTCTGATGTCTTCGTCCGCGACCTGAAAACGGCCGTCACCACTTTCGTGAGCGTCAACGCCTCGGGTACGGCGGCGGGCAACGGCGCTTCCGGCACTTTCAACGACAGGGGGTTTACCGCCACCTCGCTCGCGCTCAGCGCGGACGGGCGGTTCGTCGCCTTCAACAGCGCGGCGAGCGACCTCGTGGCGAACGATACGAACAATTTGAACGACGTGTTCGTGCGCGACCTCGCAACCGGCGTGACGATCCTTGCCAGCGTCAACGCGGCGGGCACGGCCAGCGGAAACGGCAACGCGACGTTTCCATACCTTTCAGCGGATGGCGGCATGGTCGGTTTCAGGAGCACGGCGAGCAATCTCGTGCCGAACGACACGAACAATACGACCGACGTGTTCGTGCGTAATTTAAAGACGGGCGCGACGATGCTCGTCAGCGTCAACGGCAGCGGGACGGCGAGCGGAAACGGGCCGTCCTCCTTTTCCTCGTTCAGCGCGGACGGGCGAATCGTCGCCTTCGCCAGCAGCGCGAGCGATCTCGTCTCGAACGACTCCAACGGCGCGGTCGTTGACATCTTCGTCCGCGATTTGCAGGCCGGCACAACCACGCTCGCGAGCGCGACCCCCGACGGGACAGGCAGCGGCAACAATTCTTCTGCCGTTCCGAGCGTCTCCGCCGATGGGCGGTTCGTCGTCTTCAACAGCAGGGCCACGAATCTGGTAACGCTCTCGGATGCCAACGGGACGGACGACGTGTTCGTGCGCGATCTCGCGGCGGGGAAGACCAAACTCGTCAGCGTCAACCATGAGGGGACAGCGACCGGGGCGGGAAATTCTCACCTCCAATCGCCGCAGGCGATCAGCGCGGACGGAAACTTTATCGCCTTCGCCAGCCGCGCCTACGACCTCGTCGGCAACGACACGAACGGGACTATCAACGACGTGTTCGTGCGGGACGTGGCCGCGGGCGTGACCAGCTTAGCCAGCGCGAACAGCGCGGGCACGGGCAGCGGCGATTCCTTCTCGGCTTCCTACGAGGTGAGCATCAGCGCGGACGGAAGGTTCGTCACCTTCGACAGCATCGCGGATAATCTGGTGGCGGGGATGCCGACCGCGTTAGCCCAACAGGTATTCGTCCGCGACATGCAGCAGTCCGAGACCACTCTGGTGAGTCCGAACCTGAGTCGCTCCGGCGGCGGCAACCAAGACTCCTTCGCCGTTACCGTGAGTGCGGACGGCTCGACGGTCGTCTTCCTGAGCGACGCCACCGATTTCATCATGAACGACATCAACAACATGCTGGACGTGTTCGCCTACACGTTCCCGCGCAACTCCTGCACCTACTCGATCAGCCCCACGCTACGCACTTCGCCTGCGGCGGGCGAAACACTGACCGTCAACGTCTCGACGCAGGCGGGTTGCGAGTGGTCGGTGACGAACAACAGCACCTTTATCACCGTCGCCTCGGGCGCGGGCGGCACGGGCAACGGGACTGTCACTTTAACTGTGCCGTCGAACGGTTCGGGCGTGCCGCGCGTCGGAACCGTGAGAATCGCGGGGCAGACGCTCACCGTTGTCCAGCCGGAAGTCATCCCGGCAATTCCAACCATCCAGTTTGCTCAGGCCAACTTTCGCTCCTCCGAGGGCGCGGCGCGCGCCACACTCGTCATCACACGCACGGGCGATACGGCCGGCACGACGACGGCGGGCGTCCAGTATCAGACCGTGGACGATCCGGCGGCCGTGCCCTGCGCGACCGCGAACGGCACGGCCTACGCGCGCTGCGACTACGCGACGACGATTGACCTCGTGACTTTCGCCCCCGGCGAAGAAAGTAAGGAGGTCTACATCCCGCTCGTGGACGATGCGCACGTCGAGGGAGACGAGACGGTGCAGGTGACTCTCGGACGGCCGGGCGGCATGGCCGTGCTCGGCGCGGTCGCGACCGCCACTCTGACCATTACCGACAACGATGCGGCGGGCGCGCCCAACCCCGTCTTCACGACGCCCTTCTTCGTGCGGCAACACTATCTAGACTTCCTGTCCCGTGAGCCGGAGGCGGACGAGCCGTGGTCGGCCGTGTTGAACCGATGCCCGAACGTCAACAACCTCGATGCGAACAGTTTCTCGGCGACCTGTGATCGCATCACGGTGTCGGCCAGTTTCTTCGGCTCGCCGGAGTTTCGCCTGAAAGGCTTCTACGCCTTCACGTTCTACCGCGTGGCCTTCGGACGCCTGCCCGCCTACGAAGAGATCACCCACGACATGAGATTCCTGACCGCGGCGACCGAGCCGGAAGTGTACGCGAGGCGCAGCGCCTTCGCCTACTACTTCGCCGAGCGCGAGGAATTTCGTTCGCGTTACGATAAATTGTCGTCGGGGGCTTACGTGGACGCGCTGTTGAAGGCTTACGGGCTGCAACAGATCACGACCCGCTCCCCGCACCAGCCGGAGCAAACGACGAGGGTGACGATGACCCGAGACTCTTTAGTCTTCGGGCTTGAAGCTCCGGGGTTGTTTCGCCTGACGCGGGGGCAGGTGCTGCGCGCCATCGTCGAGTCGGACGAGGTGTCAGCCGCCGAGTACAACCGTGCCTTCGTGGCGATGCAGTATTACGGCTACCTGAGAAGGACGCCGGAGGAATCCGGCTACAACGACTGGCTGCGGGTGATCAATGAAGACTCTAAGAACGTCCGGCTCATGGTCAACGGTTTCATGAACTCCGTCGAGTATCGCCTGAGATTCGGCCAGTGATAAACCGCGCCGCGGAGATGTGCGTGGAAGAGGCTGCCGGAAAGGTTATGCTTCGGGCGCGACCGCCTTTCAATGTGACGAGCCTGTCGCCGTTGCCGTATACTCGCGCCGTGTCGTAAAGAATCGAGAGAGGGAGGGAGAGACATGGCTGACGAAACAAAGAACGAAGAGCAGGCCGGCGCGCAGGGCGATGCGCAGGGGGGCGGTTCCGAAAAGCAATCGGGCGATCCGGGGCGCACGCCCGGCACGGCCGAGGGCGACGAGGACACGGTAGACGAATCGCTCCGGCAGAAAGAATCTTAGACTTTTTCCGCCGACCCTATCCGTCGAACGCTGACGGAGAAAGGGCATTCGCCGGCCGCAAAGCGGCGACACAGTTGCCGGTAGCCGTAAAGCGGCGATAGTTGCCGGTAGCCGCTTCGCGGCTACAGTTTTGATAGCCCGTGCGTGAGCGCGGAGGCGTCAAGCAAGAGGAAAGTTATGAAGCCCCTGAGGGGCGGCACTTCACCACGCGTGACCGTGCCGCCCCTCAGGGGCTTCTCTGCGCCGCTATCCACAAACCCTTTCACTTAAGGCCGAACACTCAACTCTTTGAGAATCGTCTCTTCGGGGTCGAACCGCACGTTCGCGGGGCGTGCGGGCAAGTTGATGCGCGCGACGGTTTCGCGGCCGGTCGGTGTGAGTTTAATGCGGCGCGCGCCCGCGCCGGTCAATATTTCGACCGGGACGGCGTTTGGGAAATACGAGTCGTCGCCTTCCTGCGTCTGCCTGAGCGTGAGCGTCAGGACGCCGCCCCGGCGATTTCCCGCGCCCGCGCTCCAGTCCCACGCGGCTTCGTAGCGCGGGTGGCCGCTCGCGTAAACCCAGCGCGCGAAGAACTCGCGGAGGCGTCGGCCGGAGGCGCGTTCGAGCGCGGCGCGCAAGTCTTCGGTCGTCGCGTTGCGGTGGAGGTGCGCGCGGTAGTAGGCGCGCACGCCGCGCGCGAAGGCGGCGTCGCCGAGTTCGGAGCGCAGCATGTGTAAAACCCACGCGCCCTTCTGGTAGTTGTTCGCGTTCAAAAGTGCGTTCAGGTCTTCCGTCTCACGGTCGTGGATGGGCGCGCGGCGCGTCTGTTCATACTTGAGATATTCCTCGCCCTTGCGCCGCATGTATTCGCGGAAAGCCGCGCGGCCTTCGGCGTGTTCGACGAAGAGACCGGCGTAGTAGGTGGCGAAGCCTTCGCTCAACCAAAGGTCGGCCCACGTGGCGGGCGTCACGGCGTCGCCGAACCACTGGTGCGCCGTCTCGTGCGCGATGAGTTCGACGAGGCCGCGCCGGACGCCGAAGCGCGTGCTCTGCGGCGCGCCCTCGCGCGGGTCGAAGAGGGTGCGCGAATAGATGATCGCGCCGGAGTTTTCCATGCCGCCGAAGCGCGTCGCGCCGACGATGTGCGCGAGCTTCTCGTAAGGGAACGGGGCTACCGTCTGGCTGAAATATTTGAGCGACGGGATGGCCGCGCCGAACCCCTGCATGGCTAACTTTTGCTCTGACGGCGGCACGTAATAAGAGACGGGCACGTGCCGCGCGGGCAGCATGACGCCCGGTTGGACGCTGGCGAACTCGCCGACTGCGACGACCATGCAATAAGGCGGCATCGGCGCGCCTTCGCTGTAAACCCATGTCTGCGTCGCGTCCGCGTTCGTGCGGCGCGCGTCGAGGCTCCCGCCCGCGACGACCGAGGTGCGCGCCGGCGCGGTGACGTTGAAGCTGACGGTGGCTTTCGCCGAGGGGTGGTCGAGCGAGGGTATCCAATGATGCACGCGGTTCGGCCAGTTGTCGCCGGTGGCCGAAGGGCGACCGTCCTTGTCGTTCGTCAGGATCAGGCCGTCGGCCGGTCGCCCGTGATAGACGACGCTCAACTGCAAACGTTCGCCGCGCCGCGCGGGGCGTGCGAGAAAGACGTTGAGCCGCTCGCCCTGCCGTTCGTAGCGCGCCGGACGGCCTGCGACGCTCAGGGAGTCAATCGTGAGCGCGCCGAAATCGAGGTCTATGACGGCGAGACGGTCGCGTAGGACGAGCGCGTCCAACTTCGTCTCGGCGCGCTTGAGTTCGGCGAGTTTGTCGTCGAAGACGAGCGTCACGTCGTAATGAAGAGGCCGCCAATTTTCGACGAGGCGTTCGCGACGTTCGGCAAGGGCGGCCGAACAGAGCGCGACGAGAAGCAGCAGGACGGGAAGGTGTTGACGCCGTAACAGGCGACGCGGCGGCGGAAGAAGTTGAAAATTCATCATCTCAGGTTTTCGTTCAGAGTCGTTCAGCGCAGCCCGAGCATGAGGAGGGCGGAGCGGTCGAAGGGTTCGCCCTCGCCGCCCGCGCTCCACGCCCGATAGGCGGCCAGTTCGTCTTCCGTGACGGGGCGGTTGCCGAGACGCGCGGCGGGGGTTTTGCCGAAGGCGTAATCGGTCAGTGGCAGGTGTGCCGCGCGGACGCCGAGTTGCGAGGCGTCGAGGAGGGCGGCTTCGGCCGTCTCCACGTCCGGGAAAAATTCTTCGTAGGCGAGCAGATGCCAGACGGTCACGCCGCCGCGCTCCTCGACGGCGAGGACGCGCAGCAGCCCGAAGCCGCTCTCAAGTTGGAAGATGAGATCGTCGCCCGGCGCGAAAGGCAAAGTCATCGCAGTGTACCCGTCATCTTTAAAGTTTTGTTAGCTTAACACAAACGGGGAAGGGCACAGGGTCAGGGTGAAAGGGTAAAGGTAAATAATCGGCATGAGTTTCTTCCGTACACGCAACCCCCTACCCGTTACCCTTTGCCCTTGCTTTGTATCTTCCGCGCGGCACGGTTAGTATGAGTCACCCGACACATTAGAGAGACGATGGGGAAGGCATGGGCGAGGCTGAGGAGAGGCGCGATTACTACACGGTGCTCGGCGCGGCGCGCGACGATACGCGCGCCGAGATCGAGCGGCGTTATAAACGGCTCGCCGTCGAGCACCATCCCGACCGCGGCGGCGACGAAGAGGAGATGAAGGCGATTAACGAGGCGTGGGGCGTGCTCAAAGACGACGCGACACGCGAGGCTTACGATGCATTGAGCGAAGTCAACGTCGCGCCGCGCCGGAGCGCCTACGTCGCGCCCGACTTCATCCCTTCAACTTCCGAAGCGGCGCAGGCCGACGCCATCGGCGGGCGGCTGGCGGGCGCGTTGTTGAGCCTGTTTGCGGGCGTGGTGCTGATCTTTCTGGTGCGCTTTCATTACGTCGTATTCCTGTGGCCGCTCGCGCTGTTGGGGCTGTCGCTGCTGTTCTTCGGCGTGTGGATGGCGCACGCCGCGCTCGCCTACGCGCGAGAGGGCTACGCGCCGACGCACCTTGCGCGGCGTCTCGCGTGGGCGCAGGAGACGCTCTTTTGGTCGGCCGTGGCGGGCTGCGGCTATGGACTCTACCTGTTGCTCACGGCGATTTGAAGATGACGAAACTAACCGGACTTGATCTGCTGTTCCTCGAAGTCAACAGTTTGCACGACTCGGTCGAGTTCTACCGCGAGAGTCTGGGCTTCGAGTTGCACACGCTGACGCAGGAGTCCGAGCCGCCGATGGCGACGCTCAGCGCCGGGCGTCTGCGCGTCATGCTGGCCGAGCAACTGCTGACGATGGCGCGGCGCGGGCGCGGCGTCCATCTGTTTTTCGGCGTCACGGACGTTGACGAATATTATGAGCAACTGCTGGCGCGCGGGCTCGTGCTCGCCGCGCCGAGCGACGAGGGGTGGGGCGGTCGCTTCGTCACCCTCGAAGACCCGGATCGTTACCGGCTCTTCTTCGTCACATGGGAAGAGGGGTAATAAAAGGATTGATTCATTGATTCATTGATTCATTGAAGAAATGGAGCAATGAATCAATGAATCAATCCTTTCGTCTTTAGCTTCGCGCGCGGCCTCATCGCACGCGATTGGAATTGTTGACAGGAAGCCTCACGGAAGTACGTCTATGGATAATCGAAGAGAGGGAGAGCGTGTCAAAACCACGCTGCCATGCAATTGGGGGTTGAGCGAGGACAGCCCCCGCAACGGAAACATCACCAGCCTCAGCCACACCGGATGTTTCATACAGACCACGGCTCGCGCCACGGAGGATCAAGTCGTCTACGTCAATTGCTGGTTGCCGAGCGAACGCTGGTTCGCGCTTCGCGGACGCGTCGCCTATTATCTCCCCAAAGTCGGGTTCGGCCTCAACTTCACAGACCTCACCGCCGAGCAGCGAGAGATGCTCGCGCTCCTCATCGAATACCACCGCGAAGAGAAGAGATGAGACAAAGGGATGAGGGCGCAAGGGTGAGGGACGAATGAAGAAACCGCTCATTTACGGTGAGTGGTTTCCCGATTCGTCCCTCGCCCTTGCGCCCTCATCCCTTAAAAATTGTTACGGCCGGCATGTGCGCGCACGCCGGCCGTAACTGAAGCAGGCCATTTGGTAAGGGGAAAGGAGAACACCCCTTTACCCCATGCCTGCAAGCTCATGTTTGTCTGGTTGATAACTCGCGCGCGGAGTCCTATTTCGTTTCGGAGAGCGCGGCGATGTAGCAGCCGTTGGCCGTCGCCGTGAGCGGGTCTTTCGCCATGCGCACGTCGGAGATTTCGATGGGGAACTCTCCGCCCGAGCGCAACATCGCCTCGAACTTATGAAGGAAGCCCGCCGGTTTCGCCGTGCCGCCCGCGAGCACGATGGGCATCGGACGGTCAATCTTCGGCAGTTGGCTCGACGCGCGAAACTCGGCGCGCAGCCGCTCGATCAAAGTCTGCATCACGTCTTCGTAGTAGATGTGCAGCGCGCGTTCGAGGTCGCCCTTGGGCTGGCGCGAGAGGTCGAGGCTCTCCTCTTTCTCGATCCGCACCTTGGTCGTGTTGGCTTCGCCCAAAACTTCCGTCACGTTGCGGTCAATGTAGTCGCCGCCCTTCGGGATGCTGAACGTGATCATCGGCATGGACATGAACGACACCGAGACGTTGCACATGCCGCCGCCGAAGCTGATGCCGATGCCCGTGAAATTTTCCTCCTGCAACTCGGAGAAGACGACGGCCTGGCCTTCGTTGATCGAGCGCGCGTTGTAGCCGAGCGTCTGGAGGAAATTGCGGAGCATCGCCTCGTGGTAGACGAGCTTGCCGTTGACGCCCTCGCCCTTGCCGGGCACGCTGAAGTAGAGCATCTCCTTGCCGCGCCCGCGCGGCACGAGCCGCTGGATGATGAGCTGCATGATGTGGTTGCTCATCTCCTCCTGCGCGTTCAGAAGGCCGTCGCGCATCGGGCGGCGCGCGTCCACGTTGAGGAAGCTGGCGAAGAAATTCGAGTCGTTGCCGTAGACGTAGAGGTTCTTGCAGTTGCGCTCGTAGACCATGTTCTTGTGCTTGAGCACGTTCTCGGCCATCTCGGAACTGGGGACGGCGACGAAGGCGTTCAACTGCGAGCGCGTGTCTTTCTGCGCCGAGCCGTCGGCCATTACGATGCGGCTCGTGCCGATGTCGAGGCCGACCGCGCCGGTCTTGGCGTTGTTGACGTTGCCTGCTTCATGCTTCGTGCCTTCAACCTTGTTCGCGTTGACCTGATTCCTGTCTTCCATTGTCGTTTCTCCTTTTGGTTATCGAGACGCGCACTCGGCGTGCCTCTTGTGGTTTCCGCCGCGAGCGAGTCGCGGGCGGTCGGGCGCAGATTTAAAACAGCGTGTCAGGGGTTTGTTGACGACCCCGTGGTTTCTTCAGGTTTGCCGCGCGTTCGGACGCGGCGCGGGTGTTACGGGTTGAGAGTCGTTTGTCTGACGACTCGTTTCGGCCGGGGCCGGGTGCGAGGTGCGGAGTCTCAAGGTCAGGTTCATCTCCGCCTGATAGCGTTCGCGCATGCGACGGCGCATCTCATCGGGCGTCAGGTTCAATCCTTCGGCGCGGCGTTTGAACTCTTCTTCGGCCAGCTTCACGCCCGACCACACATCGCCGCCGAGCTTCTCCATGATCTCCTCGTCGTAGGTGAAGCCGAACTCGCTGACGCTGGCGGGCGCGACTTTGTACTTGTCCGACAGGCCGAAGGCTTCGAAGGGGAAGTTGCGCGCCCAATCGTGGTGGTAGCAGATGAGCATGTTCGAGGGGTTGACGGAGACGAGACCGTGTGTGACGCAATTGGCGTCGTCGAGCTGGTAACGGCTGCGCAAGACCTGCGTCAGCAGTCGTCCGGCGACGAGTTGGGCTTCGGTCAACTGTTCGTTGAGCGAATCTGATTTGCTGTTCGTCTCGAAACAGACGCCGAGAAAACTTTCGTTCAGGCCGACGTAGACTCCCTCGGCGTCAGACCACACGGAATTGCCCGCGTGATGCGCCGCGTCGGCGTCGCGCACCACGCGGTAAACCTGCCCGAAACGATCAATCAGGTAGTTGTAAGATTTGTGTCGCCTGACGTATTCGAGCAGGCCGCGCGTGTGCTCTTCGATTGACGCGTTGTTGTCGGACGTGAAGGGCAGCATGTCGCTCTCTGAAGTGTGATAGACGATGCCGACCGGATCGCGTCGAACGTTCTGTGCGCCGCCGCCCGTCTTGACCATCGTTCCCTGCCGGTGCGGGAGGACGACGTAGCCGCGCGTGTGATTCCCGGTCTCGTAGTCGGTCAGGATGCGCGTGCCGTTGCTGTATCGCTCGTAGTTGCCCTGTTGCTCCACGAGCCAAACTTTCTCAGGGCTATAATCGGGCAGGTGTTTGACGCCCGACTCGGCGGCGGCATTCTGGACGCCCGCCGGGTTGGCGACCCGGCGTTCGCTCTGGCGACGCGACGCCAGGTAAGAGTTCGCCCGGCGAGCAGACCAGACGGCCGTATAGCCGACGCCCACCAGCGCGACGACGCACGCGGCCACCGCCGCTCCGTACAACAGGCGACGCATCTCGTAGCAGCGGAACAGCAGCCGCGTGGCGAGACTGGCCTTGCTGCGTTGCAACAAATTTCGCCGCTCTTTCGAATCGGGCGGCAGCATGTTTTGCAACTCACGGCAGATGTGGCGATGCAGCCAGAGGTCTAAGAGGCGGTCGTAAAAGCCCGCGCTTTTGAACCGGTCGTAGAGGCCGAGCCGTTTGATGAGCGAGTGGTTTTCGAGCGTGCGGTCGAGTGTCTCCTTGCAGGCGATCTGGTGTGCGAGCGTGTTGTTGAGAAAACGCAGGCGTTGTTCGGGGCGGTCGAAGAAGCACGCATATCGCGCGACCGTCTCCGAGTAGAAGAGTGTCGCTTCGGCGGTCGTCAACTGGCTGACTGAAGAAGGTTGGGTCTTGGTTGCGAACATCGTCGTGTGTTGCCCGTCGAAGTCTCGTCGCGGAAAATCGTTACTCTTGCACGTCGGTCGTGATGAAACTCGACACGACGCCCTTGTCACGCAGTTGCTTGCCGTAGCGTTCCGCCTCGTCGCGGCTGACGAAGCGACCGCTCTGCACCCGATACCAGGTGCCGCGCTTCGGAATCTCCACCGCCACGCTGCGCGCCTCGAACCCGGCCGACTTCAAATTAGCGACCCGCGCCTCGGCTTCCGTCGCCGCGTTGTATGAACCGATCTGAATCGTGACCTTCCCCTCTTTCGCCTCGTCCGCGCGTTTCGACGACGCAGGAGGAGTCGCCGGTTTCGTTTCGACCTCAGCAGGTCGCGCCCCGGGCGTTTCGACGCTCGGCGCGGCAACCGTCGGCATCGCTTCCTTCGCCTCGGCCGCGATGAACGCGACGCCGGATTCGCTCACACGTTGGCCGACCTGACTGTTGACCGGAGATTGAGCGGTCGAGGCCGGGACGTTGACGCGATTGACTGATTGATTGGTCGCGTGATTATTGGCGGCGGCTATCAAGCTCTCTCCGGGCTGTCCCGTCGGCTTGATGAGCCAGTTACAGAGAACTATGAAGGAGATGAAACTGAGTCCGGCCAGCAGAAGCCAGACGGGCGAGACTCGCATCAGGCGCACGCCCATGCCGTAAACGTCCGAAGGCGCATGGCCGACTTTGCCCGCGCTGTCGGATTTGAGCGACTCTGCGACCGGGGAGGCTTGCACGCCATCCGCTGTTTCCTGTACACGCGTTTCGGCGCTCTGCGGCGTGGGTTCGGGATAGATTTTCTCCGGCGCATCCTCTACTGTTTCGACGGCCGCCTCCATCGTCAAATCCGTTGAAGAGATTGACGATGTGGATAAGTTATCCTCCATCACGGGCGACGCCTCTACCTGTAGCGAAGCGTCAAACCGTTCCTCGCGCGGCGTCTCCGCCATAAACGCAAACTCATCTCCGGACGCCGAAACATCGCTTTCGGTGCGAACTTCGCTCCCAACACTTTCAATCGTCGCCTCGGCGTGGGTGGCTTGTGGCAGAAGGGCTTGAATCTCGCCGTTTACGAAAACTGCATCGAAGGTGGTCGCGCAACGGACGCAGGCGATGCGCGTCTTCGCGCCTGTGGGTGCGGCGTCAACCTGTCCCTTCAAATCGCACTTGGGGCAAACAACTCTCATAGACTCACTCCCGGTTCAGCCATCTCAATTTTTAACCGCGCCCGCTCACCTTCTCGTTTCGATCCCGGATTTCTATCTTCCAAAAGATCAGCCGGCTCTCGCCGCGGACGGATTAGACTTTCAGACTTATAGCTGTCACAAACTTTGCAATTGACCTGCAAGCGAATTCGGGGTTCGCCACGGCGGCGTTCGCTGTTTCGGCGGGCTGTTGATAAAAGCGCGGATGGGCCTTAATCCGCACGAAAAGATAGTAAAACATCAACAATGTTAAAGCAAGTAAAAACTAACAAAGCATTGTTATGGCAGGTTTTGAGCTAACTGTTGATATTGATGTATTTAACGGGCGCGGTGGTAGGCAGGGGATGAGGAATAGGTGTTAAAAGACAAAAAATTTCGGCTTGTCGGGGCAAAAATCCGGTCAAGTTGCTAACCCGGCAAGCCTTTCTGACCGGGCGATGTGACCGATTTGACCGAAATTTTTGGAATCGGTTGGAGTGAACCTCCAGAAAAGCGGGAATTCCGTGGGCGATGACAGTTGGCATAAAGTTTGTACGCAAAGTTGCCGCCTTCCCGTCGGTAGGACAGGCGAGAGCGTTTCAAATTCACTTCTTCAGCACCTCAAATTCCTGTCATCATGATCGCTGCAAACAATCAGAATTTATCCAAACCTCTCAAATGGATAGGCATCGCTTTGGGCGGCGCTGCTTTAATCGTCTCGGTAGCCAGACTTTCCGTCGGGCAGATTGATGTCCCTTTTTTGCTGCTGGCTCTGGTGGCGATTAACATCGGGACACGCATCACGATCAAAATTCCCCACGTGCGCGGGCAGGTTTCGCTTTCCGACACGTTCGTCTTTTTGGCGATGCTGCTGTTCGCCGGTGAAGGGTCGGTGATTCTGGCCGCGGTGGTGGCTCTGTGCGCCTCTCTGCGCTTCAGCCGGGAACGCTCAACGCTGCTCTTCAACTCCGCCATCGCCGCCGCTTCCACCTTCCTCATCCTCTCGCTCCTGCGTTACAAATTCGGGGTTGTCACCGCGCTCCCTCACAGCAACTACTCTTCCACGCTGATCCAGGCTCTCGGGCTAATCGCGCTCGTGCAGTCATTCATCCACTCCGGCATCATCGCCCTGAGCGAAGACGAGACGACGAACGCTCCGTTCTGGCAGCGTTGGGGCAAAAATTTTCTCTGGACGGGTTTGACCTACTTCACGGTCGCGGCATCCGCCGGCGTCATCGCCAAACTCGTCGGCGTCGCTGGATTCCTCCCTTCAATCGCGGCGACGACCGTGCTCGCCATCGCGCACTTCGTCTACGGCATGTACTTGAAAGACATCTACGCGTCGGTCACGCAGGCGCGACAGATGGAGCGGCACGTGGCGACGTTGCAGGAGAGTGAAGAACTCTTTCGCAGCGCATTCGACTTCGCGGCCATCGGCATGGCGCTGGTTTCCTCAAAAGGGCGTTGGCTGCAAGTGAACCGCTCGCTGTGCGACATCCTCGGCTATACGGAAGAGGAATTGCTCGCGACCAATTTCCAGAAAGTCACGCACCCGGACGATCTGGGTACGGCTCTCAGCCAGATCAAGCATTTGCTCAAAGGCAAGATTCCGTCCTACCAGATGGAGAAGCGTTACGTGCATAAGCAGGGGAACGCCGTCTGGGTGCTGTGGAGCGTCTCGCGTGTGCGCGAGTCGCACACGGGTCTGGTGCATCTCATCTTCCAGATTCAGGACATCACGGATCGCAAACGCGCCGAGGAACGCCTGCTCCACGACGCCTTCCACGACGCGCTGACGGGGCTGCCGAACCGCACGCTCTTCGTCGATCACCTCAATCTGGCTATCGCGCGCATGCAGCGCAACCCCGAACAAATTTTCGCGGTGCTGTTTTTAGACCTCGACCGTTTCAAGATCATCAACGACTCGCTCGGCCACATGATCGGCGATCAACTCCTCGTCAACATCGCGCGCCGTCTGGAGACGTGTCTGCGTCCTGGCGACACGGTGGCGCGCGTCGGCGGCGACGAGTTCACCATTCTGCTTGAAGACATGCAGGACGCGACCGAAGCCATCTCCATCGCCGAGCGCATCCAGAAAGAGATTTCCGTGCCCTTCACTTTGAGCGGGCGCGAAGTGTTCACCACCGTCAGCATCGGCATCGCGCCGAGTTCGCTCGAATACGTGCAGTCGGACGACATCCTGCGAGATGCGGACACGGCGATGTACCGCGCGAAGACGCTCGGCAAGGCAAGGCACGAGGTGTTTGACAAGGCGATGCACGCCGTGGCGATGAACCTCCTGCAGATGGAGACGGATTTGCGCCGCGCGCTCGAACGTCAGGAGTTCTTCATCCAGTACCAGCCCATCGTCGCGCTCGACAATTTCAATTTGCGCGGCTTCGAGGCGCTCGTGCGCTGGCAGCACCCGGAGCGCGGTTTGATCTCGCCGATGGACTTCATTCCGGTGGCCGAGGACACGGGGCAGATTCTCCCCATCGGCCGGTGGGCGTTGCAGGAGGCGTGCCGGCAGATGCGTCGCTGGCAGCGTCGCTTCCCGTCCGACCCGCCGCTCTTTATCAGCGTCAACCTTTCCGGCAAGCAGTTCACGCAGCCCGACCTGATCGAGCAGGTCAAGGAGATTCTGGACGAGACGAAACTCGACCCGCGCAGTCTCAAACTGGAGATCACGGAATCGGTCGTCATGGAGAACATTGACACGGCGACCGAAATGCTCAAACAATTGCGCGCGCTCGGCGTTCAACTCAGCATTGACGATTTCGGCACGGGCTACTCCTCCTTGAGTTACCTGCACCGTTTTCCGATTGACACCTTGAAGGTTGACCGTTCGTTCGTCATGCGGATGGTGGACAACAACGAGAACATCGAGATCGTCCGCACGATCCTGATGCTGGCGCAAAATCTGGGGATGGACGTGGTGGCCGAAGGCGTCGAGACGAAAGAGCAACTCGCGCTTTTGCGCAAACTCGGTTGCGAAAACGGGCAGGGTTATTTCTTCTCGCGCCCGGTCAGCGTCGGAGGCGCGGAGAAGATCATTTCCGACACCTACGCGCATTCGGAAAGTTCGCCCGACCTACAGCACAACGTCCGCCCGATTCGACCGGCGATGGTGGCTTGAGTAGAAAAGAATTTTGAGGGAGAAGAATGATGGCAGCAGACCGCAGGCAATCGGAGCGTGTTTACGTGCAACTCAACGCGCGCTGGGAAGGCGTGTTGGCGCAGTGTGAAGGTAACATCGTTGATCTCAGCGCGACGGGATGTTTCGTCCTGACGGCGGATCGCGTCAAGACCAAAGAGTTGATCCGCGTGGAGATTCAACTGCCCACCGAAGGGTGGCTGTACCTCTGGGGCGAGGTGGTCTACCGGATCGAGGAGATGGGATTCGCGCTGCGCTTCACGGGCGTCAGCGACATGGAGCAGGCCATGCTCGACCTCCTGCTCGAATTTATGCGCGAAGAGGCGGGCAGCACCGCGACCTCGACGTTAACCGCGACATGAAATAATAGCGACAGGTCATAGTTTCAAACAGCCCGGTCGGCGGCAGGAGAGTTTTCGCTTTGCGACTCTCCGAAGCGCAGGCCGGGTTTTTTCTCGCCCGTTTCACAGGGCAAAAAGCGTGCGCGGCGTGCTGTCGTTGACGCCCGGCGGAAATCGTTATATCTGTAGCGCGAAAGCAAAACGCGGGCGAAGAATTTAAAGATGCGCTACATCGAGAACCCACCGAACCCCTGGAACTCCACGCACGTCGAGTGGATCGGCGAGCCGCCCGAAGCCGCGCAGGAGGTCTTCGAGGAAGAGGCCACGCGTTCCATCATCACCAAAAACGACAGCCCGGATGTCGGGTTCGACTACAGCGTCAACGTCTATCGCGGCTGCACGCACGCCTGCACCTATTGCTTCTCGCGTCCCACGCACGAATATCTCGGCTTTGGCGCGGGCACGGATTTCGAGCGAAAGCTCGTCGTCAAAATCCACGCGGCCGAACTGCTGCGCAAAGAGTTGATGCGCCCCTCCTGGCGGGGCGACGAACTCGTCTTCTCGTTCACCTCCGACCCATACGTGCCGCTCGAAGCGCATTACAAGCTGACGCGGAAGTGCCTGGAAGTCTGCCTTGAGTTTCGCAACCCGGTGAGCATCGTCACGAAGTCCGCGCTCGTCCGGCGCGACCTCGACGTGCTCTCCGCGCTCGCCCGCGAGGCTTCCGTCTCGGTCTATTTCACGATTCCTTTCAATGACACGGAGACGGCGCGCGCGCTCGAACCGTTTGCGCCCGCGCCCGACGCGCGCTTCAAGGCGATGGCCGAACTCGCCGGGGCGGGCATCCCCGTCGGCATCGGCATCGCGCCCGTCATCCCGACGCTCAACGACGCGCACATCCCGCAACTCCTGAAACGGGCGCGCGAGGCGGGCGCGCGCCACGCCTTCATGACGCTGCTACGTCTGCCCGGCAGCGTCGCGCCGTACTTCGAGCAACGCCTGCGCGAGAAGTTGCCGACGAAGGCCGACCGCGTTTTGAACCATCTGCGCGAGATGCGCGGCGGGCGTCTGAATTCGAGCGAGTTCGGCGAGCGCATGCGCGGGCAGGGCGAATACTGGCGCATGATCGAACAGCAGTTTCGCCTGCACTGCGAGCGGAACGGTTTCAACCGGCACGCGGACGTTTTAGAGGTCGAGCCGCGCCGCACGTTCCGCCGCCCGTCGGCGCAAGCATCGCTCTTTGAATAGAGACGCCTCGCTCTCGGAGTAGAGAAAATTTGTACAAGCGCGCGCGCGGAAACTAATCGCTTGATCTTCTCGCCGCGAAGATTTACAACACTGTCAGTTCCTGCCGAATCTACACCCATCTCGACGGAGGTACGGTTTGATGATGACAATTGGCGATGTGATCCGCGAGCGCGAGCCGTATTTCGTGCGCGAATCGGCGACGGCGCTTGAGGCTGCGAAATTCTTGTCGGGACGTAACATCGGCGCGGCCTGCGTGCTCGACGACGAGGGTCGCCTGCGCGGCATCTTTTCCGAGCGCGCCCTCCTGCGCCGCGTCGTCCTGCCCGGACGCGACGCCGCGACGACGCGCGTCGGCGACGTGATGAGCACCATCAAGGCCGTCGTTGATTGCACGAGCACGCCGCACGAAGCGCTGGAGTTGATGGAGAAGCACGGCACGCGCTACCTGCCCATCGTGCGCGGCGACCGCTGGGTCGGCATGCTCGCCATGCGCGACATCATGCGCGTCGAACTCAGCGAGCAGGGCGACGAACTGCGCCTGCTGCACGAGTACATCCAGCACTAGATAGCGAATCAACTCGCCGCGAGAGCGTCGGGGCAGTGCCCGCCTCTGTGTCGTTGCCGTCTTAACGGCGCAACGCTACGGGCGGCCACTGCCCCGACCTCTATGTCAGGAGATGGTTCAGAGTGTCCGGGTCACTTTCGAGAGCGAGCGCGGCGCGTCGGGGTCGAGTCCCTTGGCGGAGGCCAAAAGCGCGGCGAAGAGTTGCGCGGGGATGATGTAGGGAATGGGCGCGAGGAATTCGTTGATGTCGTGTGGAAGTGTCAGGGCGCGCGTGCCCACACCCGCGGCCTCCGCGTCGCCGGTGATGACGAGCGTGTCGGCGCGCAGTTCCTTGAGGCGCGCGAGAAGCGTGCGCGTGCTGTCGAGAGTGACGCCGGGCGGGGCGAAGAGGATGACGGGGAAGTGGCGTTCGACCATCGCGAGCGGGCCGTGGAGAAAATCCGCGGAGGAGAAACGTTCGGCGACCACGTAGCACGTCTCCATCAACTTCAGAGCCATCTCGTAGGCGTTCGCATAGAGCAGGCCGCGCCCGACGACCACGCAGTTTTCCATGAAGACGTAACGCTCGACGATCTCTTCGACCGCGCCGCGAAGTTCGAGAGCGCGGGCGGCCATCTCCGGGATCGCGTCGAAGTTCGTATGCTCGGCGCGTCCGTCGGCGAGTGCGGCGGCGAGCATGTGAAAGTGGAGCATCTGCCCCGTAAAAGTTTTCGTGGCGGCGACGGAGCGTTCGCGACCGCCGTGCATGAGCAGGGTCTCGTCAACGAGCGAGACCATCGAGGATTTCGCCTCGTTTGTGATGCCGACCGTGTACGCGCCGCCAGCCCGCGCGTTCTCAAGGACGCGGTTGATGTCTTCGCCCTCGCCCGATTGCGAGACACCGACGACGAGCGCGTGGCGCAGATTCAGGCGCGCCCCGTAGAGCGTGTGGACGGACGGCGCGCTCAGAGAGACTGGGATACCCGTCGCCACTTCGAGCAGGTAGCGGCCGAACAGTGCCGCGTTGTCGGAACTGCCGCGCGCCACGAGCACGATCAGGTTGATGCCGCGCGCGCGCAGGAATGCGCCGAGGCGTTCGACCTTCCCGCGCTCCGCCTCTATCGTCCGGCGCAGGGCTTCGGGTTGTTCCGCGATCTCCTCAAGCATCAACGACACGCGTCGCCACCTCCCGCCGCCGCCCTCGCGCTAATTGACAATCGCATTGATATTCGCATCGGTTTTCGGGTACAAGTCTTCTCGTTCGGATCAATTCGAGTTTCGCAAAAATCACGGTGACAAATAATTTATCACGAAGGCCGCTGCTGCGTCTGTCGTTTGTGGCGTGCGGCGCGCTCATCCTGTTCCACATCGTCTCTCCCGGCGTGAGCGCCCAAGCGGCAAAGACGACAGGCGCGATTCGCCTCATCCCGCAGCCGAAAGGACTGTCGCCGACCGGCGAGACTTTTCGCCTGACGCGCGACGTGCGCCTCGCGCTCGCCGACGCGCGCGCGGAGGACGACCGGCACGCTGCCGAAGATTTCGCAAGCGACGTGCGCGAGACGGCGGGCGGTCTCGCGCTCTCCTTCGGCCGTCCGCGCGCGCGGCGCACGATCCTCGTCGGCGCGCTCCATCTCCAGCCCATACGTGACGCGCTCAAGCGCGCGAACCTCGCCGCGCCGCCCGATCTGAACGATGAAGGCTACCTGCTCTCGGTCAGTTCGGACGAGGTAGTCGTCGCGGGGAAGACCGCTGCGGGCACTTTCTACGGGTTGCAGACTTTGAAGCAACTCGTGCGTGGCGACGCATCCGACGCTTTCCTGCCCGGCGTGCGGATCGTTGACTACCCGACGATGCGCTGGCGCGGCCTGTCGGACGACATCAGCCGCGGCCCCATCCCCACCGTCGAATACATCAAGCGGCAACTGCGCACGCTCGCGGCCTTCAAGATGAACATGCACTCCTTCTACATGGAGCACACGTTCGCCAGCCGCTCGCACCCGCTCATCGCGCCCGAGGGCGGCTCGCTCACGCCCGCAGAGATCAGGGAACTGGTCGCTTACGCGCGCCGCTATCACATCGAACTCGTGCCCGAACAGCAGACCTTCGGCCACCTGCACAAGGCGCTCAAATTCGAGAAGTACAACGAACTCGCCGAAGTGCCTTACGGCGACATGCTCTCGCCGCAGCAGGAAGGCTCTTTCCGGCTCGTCGCCGATTGGTACAAGGAACTCGCAGAGTTGTTCCCCGGAAAATTTTTTCACATCGGCGCGGACGAGACGTTTGAACTCGGCCAGGGGCAAAGCCGCGAACAGGTGAAGGCGCGCGGCGTGGGCGCGGTCTACTTCGAACACCTGCGGCGCGTGCGTGAAATTTTGCAGCCCTACAATCGCCGCCTCATGTTCTGGGGCGACATCGCGCTCAATCATCCCGAACTGATCGGCCGGATTCCGAAAGATTTGATCGTGATGAACTGGGCTTACGGCGGCAACGTTGATTTCACGGCGCGCCTCAAGCCGTTCAAAGACGCGGGGCTGGAGCAGTTCGTCTGTCCGGGCGTCTCAAATTGGAATCAGGTCTTCCCGAATCTCGACAATGCCGCGCGCAACATAACGGGCTTCGTGCGCGACGGGCAGCGGGCGGGCGCGCTCGGCATGCTGAACACGAATTGGGACGACGACGGTGAGACGCTCTTCGAGATGACGTGGTACGGCGTCGTGCTCGGCGCGGCGGCCTCCTGGCAGGAGGGGCAGTTGGACGTGGCCGAATTTGAACGCAACTTCGACTGGGCATTCTTCCGCCGCGACGGCGACTCGTTCGTGCGCGCCCTGCGCGCGCTCGGCAGCGTCAACACCCTGCTCGGCGCGAACACCACCAACCCGCTGTTCTGGCAAGAGCCGTTCACGAACGCCTTTCAGGAACGCGCACGCGGTTTGCGAGAGAAGACGCGACAGATGCGCCTCGCCGTCGAGGGCTCGGAAGAGACTCTGGCGCGCGAAGGCGGGGAGGCGCGGCGCAATCGCCGTATGATCGCGTCCGCGCGTTTCGCGGCGCAACGTCTCGGGCACATGGGGCGGCGCATGCAGGTCGCCGAACAGTTCAGCCGCGACTACTGGCAGGCTTATTTGAATCTCGGCGACCGCCGCCAGGTCAACCGGCTCAGGCGTTACCACGGCGCGATCTACAACTCCTTACGCGAGATGGCCGAAGAACTGGCGGCGCTCAAAGTGAGCTACCGCGAGCAGTGGCTCGCGGAGAATCGCCCCTACTGGCTGGAGAGCGTCCTCGCGCGCTACGACGTGGCGATTGCCACGTGGCTCGGCCGCAGCAAGGCGTTGGAGGAGGCGTTGCGCGAATACAACGAAAGTTCGACGCTGCCGAACCCCGAAGAGTTCGGCCTCGGCTCGCGCCCGTCCGAGCCTTGAAAGTTTTTTGATTCCTTTGCGCCTTTAGTTTTCTTCTTTGCGCCTTTGCGTGAAAGCAGTTCTCGCAAAGGCGCAAAGTTAAACCGGAAAGCGCAAAGTGAAGATGATGATTAGTTGAGTAGTTGAACGATGGACACCTCCGACACGTATCAGAGCGGTGGCGACGTGCAGGGAGCGGGGCGTCTGCTCTCGCTCGACGTGTTTCGCGGCATCACTATCGCGGGCATGATCCTCGTCAACAATCCGGGCACGTGGGAGGCGATTCACCCGCCGCTCGCGCACGCCGCGTGGCACGGATGGACGCCGACCGATCTCATCTTCCCGTTCTTCCTCTTTATCGTCGGCGTCTCGATCACGCTGGCCTTCGCACGCCGCGTCGAAGCGGGCGGTCGGAAGCGCGACCTCTACCTGAAAATCCTGCGGCGCACCGCGCTCATCTACGCCTTCGGTTTCCTGCTCGCCGGTTTCCCTTACTACAACCTGTCCACGATCCGCCTCACCGGCGTGTTGCAACGCATCGCGGTCTGTTACTTCTTCGCGGCCATCATCTTCCTCAAAACCAACTGGCGCACGCAAAGCCTGATCGCCGCCCTGCTGCTGCTGGCCTACTGGGGCTTGTCCGCGTTCGTCGCCGCGCCGGGTTATGCCGCCGGAGATTTGAGCAAAGAGGGAAGTATCGCCGCGTTCGTTGACCGCGTCGTGCTCGGCAATCACATCTGGAAGGGCGGCGGGCGGATTTACGACCCGGAAGGACTCCTGAGTACCATCCCCGCCATCGTGACGACACTCTCGGGCCTGCTCGCGGGACACTGGCTCAGGCAGCCGCGCAACGCGCACGAGAAGGCGGCGGGTCTGTTCGTCGCGGGCGCGGCGTCGGTGGTCGCCGGGTGGATGTGGAGCGGGTGGTTTCCGATCAACAAGGCTCTGTGGACGAGTTCATACGTCGTCTTCACGACCGGCATGGGCTTACAACTGCTCGCGTTCTGCTACTGGCTGGTTGACATCAAAAAGTACCGGGGTTGGTCTCTGCCGTTTCGTATTTTCGGCGTCAACGCGCTCGCGGTCTTCGTGCTGTCGGGACTGGCGGCGCGCTCGATGAGTCTCTGGAAACTGCCGCGCGCGGACGGGCGGGCGGGCAACTTGCAGACCTACATCTACGAACACCTCTTCGCCCCGTTGGCGACCGCGCCCGCTAACGCTTCGCTCCTCTACGCGCTGCTCTATGTGCTCATCTGGCTTGGCCTGATGGCGATCCTGTATCGCCGAAAGATTTTCCTCAAAGTGTGAGGGCGCAAGAGAGAGAGAAGTCTCTGAGCGCGGGAGGGCGTAAACGTAGAAATGCGTCGCGCCGACACGCCGCCAGCCGTCCGCCCCCGAAGCCCACCCCGGAATTCCCTCGGCGACGATGACCCTCGCGCCCGTGCGCGCGAAAGTTTCGATGACCTGCGCTTTGAGCGCGGCGTCGCCCGCCCAGAACTTCTCCACATCGTCGCCGGTGCGTGTCGAAATCTCCGCGGCGACGCGCACGCGCGCCAGACGCGGCCACGCATGGAACATCGTGTTCCCGATTGAAGCGACGCGCTCGCCCGGCCGGACGCCCATCCGGCGCAAATCTTCGGCCACCTGCCACTGCACGTCCACGCGCGCCCCGCGCCCCGGCGCGAGATCGCGCACGGACGAGTAGAGATCAAGCGCGCTGTAGTACCCCAGCGAGAGCGTGAACATGGCGAGCGTGAAGACGACGAGCGCGTTGGTAAGACGCCGCGCTTCCGGCGCACGCGCGAGTCGCACCGCCGCGAAGAGGCTCATGCCGATGACGACGACGAAGGGCGCGAAATATCTCTGCTCGAAATGGATAGCCATGTAGCAGGCGGAGGCGACGAGCGCGGGCGCGAGAAGAAACCAGTAGGCAGCGGCATCGCGCGTCAACTCGCGAGCGCGCCGGCGGCTCATGTAAAAAAAGATGAAGAGCGCGCCCGCCACCGCGCCGGGGAAGAAGCGATAGAAAAGAAACTGGTAGCCGAGCAGCAGGTTTCGCGTCGCGGCCTTGAGTTGATCCCTTAAATTCGGGCGCGCGTGGACGCCTTCGTACCAGTAAGTCGGGTCGTACCACGGCGGGTAACTGCCCGCGACGGGCGCGGCGAATTCGTAGAGGGCGGGCGCGTCGAAGAGTTTGCGCGTCGGGTGTGCGGGCGTGCCGCGACCTCCGGGTTCGCCCTGCCAGTGGATGAAGGGCTGCGTGCCGTTAACGTGCCAGGCGTAGTTGAGCCGCCCCGTGTCGCCGATGGTCAAACGCCCCTTCGCGCGCGAGATGGCGACGACGAACGGCGCGGACACTGCGAGGAAGACCACGAGAGCGAGCGTGATGCGCGGCACGGCGCGACGCGCGTCGCCGTAAGCGAACAGACCCGACAGGAGAAAGACGAAGGCGAGCGGGAACATGAAAGTCTTCGCCAGATAGCCGAGGCCGAGCGTCAGGCCGAAGAGCGCGAACGTGAGCCACCCGGCGCGTCGCATGCGTATGCGCAGCAGCACGGCGGAGGCGATGAAGACCAGCCCGGAGACGAGCACGTCGGGACTCGTGCGCGCGACGCGGTTCATCGAGAGCGATGTCCAGATGAAGAGTTTGTAGGCGAAGACGAGCCACGCACGGCGGGTCAGCGCGTGCGAGCCGGCGTGCGAGTCGGCGTGTGAGTCCGCTGAAACGTCGCCGTCATTCATCTGTGTTCGGCGAAAGCGTTCGAGTTCGCGCAGGAAGAAGACGAAGGCGGCGAGCGACAGCAGGTAGAGCGCGAAGTTGAGCAGGCGGACGACGGTGAATTCCTGAAAGGGCGACGGCTGGAAGAGGCGGAGCGCGAGACCCGTGAGCCACGAATAGAAGGGACTCCACATGGCGTTCACGGCCGCCGCCCAGTCGCCGCGCCAGTAGGCGTCGCCGATGTCCAGATAGGCGATGCCGTCCGCGCCCATGTAGGCCACGCCGTCGCCGCTATGGTGCCTGCGCCCCCACGCCTGCAAGAATCCGAGCGTGGCGGCGACGAGCCAGCAGAGGCGTTCCAGTCGGCGCGGTTCGAGCGTCAGGGGAAATTGCGGGAGTCTCATATTCAAGTCGCCGACAGTCTAACGCCCGAGTTGACCGGCAGGCAATCCGGTTGATAACAGGCTGCCCGGCGGCGAGCCGGTGCGATGAGTCCGTGAGGCCACCGCCCCGTCGGGACGCATGGTCGAATAAAATTGCGGATCGCATCACTCATGGAGACTTGAAGCCGAAGGTCTGTTTCAAGGAATTTAACCACGGGCGCAACGGCCCCCACGTGACATAGTGGCGCTTATAGAAGCCGTCCACACAGGCGATCCATTTATCCGTCCCGAGTTGGTGCGGGTCAATGTGATGCATCCCCTTGGCATTCCAACCGGCCCCCGTGAACCACCTCGCGCTCCCCGTCAGCACCGGAGACACCTCCGCCTCGTGTTCCCTGTATTCGGTGGCGCTCAGTTCGTCAATAACAAACGCCCTCACCGCTCGGCCGTAAAACCCGCTGTCGTCCTGCGGGTATCTGATAACTTTATTTTCATAAACGATGATTCTTCCTCCCGGCCTCGCTATGCCGTCGTTGCCCGACACGACAGGGCTGCGCGGGTGCTCGACCCACGGCCCGGTCAGGTCATCCGCGTAGAAGAGACGCAACGTGTCGTTGCCGAGCACATCCGCGGCGAAGAGCCACCACTTATCCTCGTAGCGGACGATAGCCGGATCAACGTACATCCCTTTCAACAGTTCTCCGGCGAACGACCACCCGGTGGGGAAAGAGTGCGCCTTATACAGCCTGATGGCATTGGCCTGGTGCGTTTCGAGGATCATGTAGTGTTCATCCCGCCATTTGAAGACGTAAGGGAAGGACGTGATGAATGGCTCGCGAATAACGACCTGCCGGTACGTCCAGCGTAGGCCGTCCTCACTCGTGGCGAGCGCGATTTCGGCTCTCTGGTCGTTAGCGACCTCAAAGAACATGTACCAGTCGTTGCCCTCGCGGGTCATAAAGGGATCGGCAACGATTTCGGCTTTGAAATCCGTGACATCATCTGCCGTCAGAACCGGGTTGCTGATCCCCTCGGCGGGCTGCCACCGGAAAGGGTCGCGCGCCGTATAGATTCCGATGGAGGCTTGCATCCTTACTTTGATAAACCACTTGTCGAACCTCCAGTGATAAAGCGGAATGCCGATCAGGATGGAGAAGACTACAATCGCGCTCAGAATTCTTTTCCGCCTGAATACCCTGACGACGAAATTTCGATTCAAATCTTCTTCACTCCCCAGGCGAGGCAGACCGGCGCTCGCTCACGCCAAAAAAAGAGGGCGACGTTCGACACTTCGAAAATCGCCCTCTCAATCGTTGACCCGGCTGAAAGAATTAGCGCGGGGTGCTATTCGGGTTGTTGTGTCCCGGCGGGCAGGGACACTCCCTCACTTCCGCCTCGAACTGTTTGACGCACTTGCCGCGCGTCGTGCTCTTGTCGTTGTCGGTTCTGGCTGTGTTGTCGCAGGCCGACAGGCGGCCTTGAGCCTCGGCCTTGCAGTCTTCACACGCCTGTGTGGTTTGCCCCTGACCGGCCTTCGCCGGAGAGACGTAGTCGAACGGTGCAAGCATGGCCGTGATGGCGAGAGCCAGAGTAGCCGCCGTGTAGGCGAGGTTGCGTTTCATATGTCAAAACTCCTTCCCTGTGATTCGTAAAAAATAGAGCCGGAGGTGCGCTCCGCACCGGCGCGTCGCCTGCGCTCTGAACAATAACTCATTGGGGGTTTGACGGGAACGCAAACAGGCTAACCCTGCTGAGCCGCGAAGTCAACGCCGCCTGTTAAACGCAACGAAATTGTAAGAATTCCGGCGAGGCCGCCGCACGCGCTTTTGCGAACGCGGGGCACGCCGGAGCCTCGCGCGCGCCTGCTATTGTTTTCGCTCGGGGCGGTAGCCCGGCCCGCGCAGCACGCGACCGGCGAGAGCGTCGGTGCGCGCTCCCGCGTCCACGGCGAGTTGGCCGTTGATGATGACGTAGTTGATGCCTTCGGCGTATTGGTTCGGCTGCTCGAAGGTGGCGCGGTCGCGCACGCGCTGCGGGTCGAAGATCGTGATGTCGGCGAACGCGTCGGCGCGCAGCACGCCGCGGTCGCGCAAGCCGACGCGCGCGGCAGACATGCCCGTCATCTTGTGGATGGCCTGTTCGAGCGTGAGCAGTTTTTCGTCGCGCACGTAGCGCGCCAGAATGCGCGGGTAAGAACCCCAGCCGCGCGGGTGCGACTTCGTGCCGGAGAGCGGCCCGTCGGTGGCACGCGCGCCGCTGTCCGTGCAGATGGAGACGTGCGGCGAGAGCAGGGCGGCGCGCAAATCGTTTTCGGTCATCATGAAATAGATCGCGCCCGTTTGCCCCCTGTCCGCGAGGATGAGATCGAAGAGAGCGTCGAGCGGGTCTTTGTTCTGCGCCGCTGCGATCTGCGAGAGGCGTTGACCCTGCAAGTCGGCGAGCGCGCGGTTGTTGACCGAGCCGACGAGGACGCCCTCCGCGCCGCCGCTGCCGAGATAGATGTTCTCCCAGTCGGCCGAGTCGGCCGAGATGTCGCGCTTGAGACGCGCGCGCGTTTCGGGGTCGCCGAGGCGCGCGAGCATGCGTTCCGTTCCGCCTTCGAGCGCCCAGGGGGGCAGGCAGGCGTTGAGCGAAGTGCTGGCGGCCGTGTAAGGATAAACGTCGGCCGTGATCTTCAAGCCCTCGCGGCGCGCGTCTTCGATGCGCTTGAGGACTTCGGGCATGCGCCCCCAATTCTTCTTGTAGGCGGTTTTGAGATGCCAGATGCCGGTGGGGATCGAAGCGCGGCGCGCGATCTCGAAGACTTCTGCGAGCGAACTGTCGAGCGCGTTGGCCTCGCTGCGCTGGTGCGTGGCATAGACGCCGCCGTAACGCGCGGCGACCTTCGCCAGTTCGACGATCTCGTCCGTTTTGGCGAAGCGCGCCGGGACGTATTGCAGCGAGGTCGAAAGACCCAGCGCGCCTTCCTCCATTGCCTGCGCGACGAGGCGGCGCATCTCTCCGAGTTCGGCGGCGGTGGGCGTGCGGTTGTCGAAGCCCATCGCGTGGGCGCGCACCTGCGTCGCGCCGACGAAAGTCGCGAGGTTCAACCCTATGCCCTGACGCTCGACGCGGCGAAAGTATTCGGAGAGGGTACGCCAGTCAACCGTGAGGTTGAAGCGTCTGTAATAATCTTCGTCCTCTTTGATGAGCCGTTCGTTCATCGGCGCAATCGAACCGCCCTCGCCCGTCACCTCCGTCGTCACGCCCTGCATCACCTTGCTCATCGCGCGCGGATCGATCAATAGATTCACTTCCGACTGGCCGAGCATATCTATGAAGCCCGGCGCGACGACGAGGCCGCTCGCGTCAATCGTGCGACGCCCGCGCGGGCGGCGACGCGACTGCGCGATCCTTGCGATGCGGTCGCCGCGCACGGCCACGTCGGCGCGTCGGGCGCGCGCGCCCGTGCCGTCCACCACGAGGCCGTTGAGGATGACGAGATCGTATTCGGGCGCGTTGACGCCCGCCGCGCCCGCGCCGGGCAAGAGCGGCGTCGAGGCGAGGAGCAGGACGAGCGCGAGCGAGAAACTCGCGGCGGCGATCAGAGATTTCATTAATCCTCCACGGGGAAATGATCGGGTGAGCGGCGTCGCCGCATGGTAATGCTTTCGCGCCGGGGATGTAAACTGTCTCGAAAATTCGCGGGCACGACGGGCGCGCGTCTGTCTCGCGTCGTGAATTATAATCCGGGGCGATGAGTGTAAGAGAAAGGATTAACTGAAACTTCGATGACGGATGCGAACGAGCGGAACGGAAATGCGACTCTGGAAGACGTGTCGCGGGCGACGGGCGGCGAGTTGTCGGGCGCGGTAGGGGCGACGGCGGGCGCGGCCATCGTCTCGGATGTGACGCACGATTCGCGTGAGGCGCGGGGCGGGAGTCTCTTCGTGGCGATTCGCGGCGCGAAGTTCGACGCGCATAGTTTCGTCGGTCAGGTCATGGAACAGGGTGCGCTCGGCGTTATCTCGGAGCGCGCCCGTCCGGCGGATTTCGCGGGCGCGTGGATCGAGGTGTCGGACGCGCGCGTCGCGCTGGCGCGCGCGGCGGCGGAAGTGCAGGGGCATCCCTCGCGCGAACTCAAACTCGTCGGCATCACGGGCACGAACGGCAAGACGACGACAGCGCACCTGCTGGCGGCGGTGTGCGAGGCGGCGGGCGAGCGCGTCGCGGTGCTCGGCACGGTCGGCTATCGCATCGGCGACGAGCAATTCAAGGCCGAACACACGACGCCGGAAGCGAGCGCGGTGCAACGCTTCCTGCGGCGCGCGGTGGAAGCGGGTTGCGCCGTCGCCGTGATGGAAAGTTCGTCGCAGGCTCTCGACCTGCGGCGGTGCGACGCGCTTCGTTACGACGTGGCGGTCTTCACCAATCTCACGCAGGATCATCTCGACTATCACGGCACGATGGAAGACTACTTCGAGGCCAAGCGTCGTCTGTTCGACGGGCGGCTCGGCTCGCGCCCGCGCGTCTCCGTCGTCAACGCCGACGACCCCTACGGCGTGCGGCTCGCGGATGAACTCAGGGCGCGCGGGGGGCGCGTCATCACGTTTGCCCTGCGCGCGGAGGAGGCGGACGTGCGTGCGCGGGAGGTCGAGTACACGCTCGAAGGCATGCGCTTCACGTTGCAGGCAACAGGCGTCGTGTCGCGCATGGAGTCACGCGTTGAGTCGCCCATTCGCTCGCCGCTCGTCGGGCGACCTCACATCTATAACATGCTGGCGGCCGGGGCGTGCGGTCTCGCGCTCGGCTACGATTTGGACGCCATGGCACGCGCGTTTGCGACCTGCGCGGGCGCGCCCGGCCGCTTCGAGCGCGTCGCGCACCCGGCCGCGGACTTCGCCGTCGTCGTAGATTACGCGCACACGGATGATGCGCTGAGAAATGTTCTCGGCACGGCGCGCGACGTGGTGACGAAAGGCGGGCGCGTCATCACGGTGTTCGGCTGCGGCGGCGACCGCGACCGCACGAAGCGCGCGCCCATGGGCGAGGCCGCCGCCGCCCTGAGCGACATCGTCATCCTCACCTCCGACAACCCGCGCACCGAAGACCCCGAAGCGATTCTCGCCGATACGGAAGTCGGCCTCCGGCGCGCGGCCGGTAAACCCTACCTGAAGATGGCGGATCGGCGCGAGGCGATCTTCCGCGCGGTCGGGGAAGCGCGCGCGGGCGATGTGGTCGTCATCGCGGGCAAGGGGCACGAGGACTACCAGATCATCGGGACAGAGGCGTTTCACTTCGACGACAAGGAAGTGGCGCGCGAAGCGCTGTCCGCGCGTTTCGGTTCGAGGTGATGAGATGAGGAGAGGCTGGCCGTGGCTCGCGATTGCGACGGCGACGACAATCGCCGCGCTTCAACTAAGGCGGCAGGGGCGGCTGTGGTTGTGCGAGTGTGGCCGCGTGCTCGTGTGGGCGGGCGACGCGTGGGGTTCGGATAATTCTCAACACCTGTTCGACCCGTACAGCTTTACGCACGTCCTGCACGGGTTCGTCTTCTGCGGCGTGCTGGCGTGGGCGTTGCCGCGCGTGCATTGGCAGTGGCGGCTCGCGCTCGCGCTCTCAATCGAGGCGTTGTGGGAGGTGTTCGAAAACTCGGCCACGGTCATCAACCGTTACCGCGAGGCCACGCTCGCGCTCGGCTATCAGGGCGACACGATAATAAATTCAGCCGGCGACATCCTCGCCTGCGCGCTCGGATTCCTGTTAGCCCGCTGCCTCGGATTGCGCTTCACGCTCCTCGCCTTCGCGCTCACCGAAATCGTGCTCCTCGTCTGGATCAGGGACAGCCTCCTGCTGAACGTCCTGATGCTGCTCTACCCCGTAGACGCGATCAAGGCGTGGCAGATGAACCACTGAGCGTGTACGAAAAGGCGGGCGCATAATAATTAGGTGAGAGTGACGGGCGCAGACTAACGCAGGCGGGCATGCGTCGGCGCATGGATGCGAGTCAGGTTAGCCCTAATTCCTTTTTGGTGTCCGTCAGCGAGAGTGTCGGCTCGCCCTCTTCCTCGCGTTTCGCGGCGCGAAGTTCGAGCAGGTCTTCAACGTCGTCGAGTAATTCCTGTAAGGCAAGAAACTCTTCATACGGCAGCACGACAAATTCCTTCTTGCCGTTCTTGCTTAAGATTTCAGGGTGCAGGGTGATCCTGTTCATAGCTGTTAAGAATATGCGTCTCTGCGATGTTTGATTCGATAAATTAGCACTTTGTCGCCTACGGTCTCAAACACGCGTCCCCAGAGAGATATTCCCACAGCCCCGTCAGGGGCGAAAGATAGTAGCCCATGGCGTAAGCCGTGGGATCAAGTAGTTAATAAGATTGAGAAGCCCCGGCAGGGGCGAAAGAAATTCGACCTTGAACATCTTTCGCCCCGCCGGGGCTGCTCGCTTGTGTTGCCGTTTGATCCCACGGCTTACGCCGTAGGCTACAAATATGCCGCCCCTGCCGGGGCTGTCAATCACACGTGCTTAAGTCGAACTCACGTTTTAATAGCACGCGATTTGAACTCAATCTGATAAATCACTTGTTAGTCTCTCAGATTTCATCTTCGCCCACGGGCGCGGCCTGGGCTGCGATGCGGTCGTTGTGCCGCGCCCAGTACCAGTAGACGGGCAGGCCGAGCAGGATCAGGCCGAGTCCGATGAATGCCTGTACGGGCGTCGTTATGAGCGTATTGATGAGCAGCCAGCCGGTGACGAGCAGGAAGAGGATGGGCACTACCGGGTAGCCCCATGCGCGGTAGGGGCGTTCGGCATGCGGCATGCGGCGGCGGAAGATGAAGACGGAGGCCGTCGTCAGGCCATAGAAAATCCACGAGCCGAAGACGACGTAGTCGGTCAGCGTGTCGAACGAGCCGGAGAGGGCGAGCAGCCCCGCCCAGAAGCCTTGCAGGACGAGCGCGCCGATGGGAACGTGCGTCTTCGGCGAGAGCCGCGCGAGGTTCTGGAAGAACAGCCCGTCGCGCGCCATCGCGTAGGGGACGCGCGCGCCCGTCAGCACGGAAGTGTGCAGCGTGCCGACGGAAGAGAAGAGGAGCGCGGCGGCGATCAAACTGATGGCGAAGGGGCCGAGGAACGTGCGCGCCACTTCCGAGGCGACCGAAGAGGCTGCGGGCACGCTTGCCACCTCGGTGGGCGAGAGCGCGTAGAAGTAGGCGATGTTGACGAAGACGTAGAGCGAGATGATCGTGATCATGCCACCGATGAGCGCGAGCGGGATGTTGCGCTGCGGGCTCTTCACCTCGCCCGCGACGAGCGTCAGGTTGTTCCAGCCGTCGTAGCCCCAGAGCGCGCCGAGCATGGCCGCGCCGAAGCCCGCCAGACCGGCGCGCGCGCCCGCGCTCACGCCCTCGCACGCGCCGCCCGCATTGCTCATGCCGAAGTGTGACCAGTCGCCGCCGCCCGCGAACAGGAGCGCGCCGATGCCGACAAAGAGGACGAGCGCGATCTTGACGCCCGTCAAAACGGTCGCGATATGGCCGCTCACGACGACCGCCGCGCAGTTGATGGCGGTGACGAGGGCGATGGCCGTGAGCGCGACCACTTGCAGGTAGCCGAAGGGGAGCGCGAAGCCGCCGAGGTTGAGCGTGAAGAACGTCGTGTTGAGCGCACCATTCGTGAGTATGTTGAGGAAGATGGCGAAGGCGACGGCGACCGAGGCCTGCGAGCCGGTCTTGGCGATGAAGATTTGCATCCAGCCGTAGAGGAAGCCGAGCCGCGCGCCGTAAGCCTCGCGCACGAAGACGTACTCGCCGCCCGCGCGCGGCATCATCGCGGCGAGTTCCGCGTAGGTGAGCGCCCCGGCGAGCGAGAGCAGCCCCGCCGCGACCCACACGGCGACGACCATGCCCGGCGTCCCGACGTTACAGGTCATCACGCGCGCCTTCAAAAAGACGCCCGTGCCGATGACGTTGCCGATCACGATGGAGACGGCCGCGAGCAGCGTCAGGCCGCGTATGAGTTTGACGTTATCCGTTAAAGGGTTGGTTGACATGAGTGTGGCTTGTGCGCTCCGAAATGGTGTGTCGTCAGTCGCTGCTCGCGCGCCGTGTGTTTTTTTACCCGCGCCCGGTCGAACGTCCGTCAAGCTGGACGGGCGTATTCTGAAAAGCGGCGATGCTCCACTTGCCGCCTTCTCTCGTCATGATCATCGTATTCATGGCCCGAGCCTTCGTCGGCTGGTCGTTGACTTTAAACTCCAGATTCCACTCGACGTGGACGACCGCCACGTCCGGGCGCAGCAGACGGATGCCCTTCACCGTGGCAACATTGCGACTGTCTTTGTAGATGGTGGTGAAGATTTGAACGTGCCCGCGTTCGATCTCCTCGCGGCCTTTGATGTACATTCCGTTGACCACTACGTAGTCGGCGTCGGCTGCGAACTGCGCGGCGAAGGCTTTGCCGTCATGCGCGTTCCAGGCGTCCTGCACGCCTTGCACCACCCGCCTGATGGCCGTCTCGTCCGCGCTCGAAAGTTTCGGAGTTTGCGCGTGGCCCGACCGCGCGCCCGCCGACAAGAGGGCCAGAACGAGGCATGCGAATATGTTCATACGTTGAGACATCACGGAATCCTCCCTTATCTGCTGTTGAAGGTGAAACGCGAGCCGTGCGGCTGATGAGCGCGCCGCAACGGCCGGGAAGCAGCCAGTCTGCGATGACGAATGCACGCGCGCCTGATTGTCTGCGAAGTTCAAGCCCTGCGTCTAGCCCTCGCCGCCCCTGTCAGAGCCTTCGCCGCTTCCTCGCCCGTGACGACCGCGCCCTCCATGAAGCCCTGCCAGTCGGCGAGGTGTTCGCCGGCGAAGAGCACTTTGCCGTGCGGCCTCTGAAGCGCGGGGCGGACGGTGAACCACTGGCCGGGGCGATAGACGGCGTATGCGCCCTGCGTGTAGCGGTCGCGCTGCCACGGCATGGACTCGATGGCGCGCGCGAGGTGCGGCGCGCGGGCGTCGAGCGGCAGCAGATCGCGCGTGATGATCTCCATGCGGCGCGCGTTCCCTTGCGCGGCGAGCACGTCGGCCTTCTCGCCGATGGCGTAGCTGCACAAAATCCCCTGCGCGCCCGGTTGATCGCGCGTGCTGTGAAAATAGTAGTGCGAGGTCACGTCGCTGACGAGCGAGAAGTCTTCCGCGCCCCAGAAACGTTCGTCGAAGAGGATTTGATTTTTGACGATGCGCGAGTATTGGAGTCGCTCGGCGGCGTCGGCTTGCGCGGCGGGGAGCGGCGGGTCAAACTTGATCCGGTCGAGCGTGCGCGCCGGAACGGTGCAGATGCAGGCGTCTGCGTGATGAAGCGCGCCTCCCGCCGTCCTGACCGTGACGCGCCCGCCGCGCCGCTGGCGTATCTCCGCGACCGGCGTGCCCGTGCGGATCGAATCTTCGCCGATGCGCCTGACAAACTCTTCGACGAGGCGCGAATTGCCGCCGACGATCTTGAAGTCCATCTCGTTGGCCGGACTCGACTCGAAATACTCGGACGCGGCGGCGTAGGCCGAGACGTGGCGAATGGACTCGCCGAAGTCCGTGCTGTCTTGCAGGTCGCGGAGCAAGAGGTCGTCGGGCGTGAAGCCGATCTCTTCAAGACACGTCCACCAGTCGAGGCGGTCGAGACGTTCGCGCCATTGGTCTGTGGAGGCTTTGTAAGTCCGCTTCAATTTCTCGAAGGCCGCATTGGCCTGCGCCGAGAAATCCCACGAGCCGGGGCGGGAGACGCGACCGTCGCGCATCAGCGACGCCTCGAAGCGGTGATCCTTGAGCGTGAGTCCGAACTCGCGGCAGAGCGCGCGCATGCGTTCGTGGCTCGCGCCGACCCACTCGCCGCCGAGTTCGCAGACGAGGTCTCTGTTCGCGTCGAAGCGGAACGAGTGGACGCGCCCGCCGTGTCGCTCTCTGGCTTCGAGCACGGTCACGTCCCAATTCGCGCTCTTCAAGGCGTAGGCGGCGGCGAGGCCGGAGAGACCCGCGCCGACCACCACACACGAACGACGCGCCCGTCCAACGCGCGTCTGCGCCCGGGAATCGTTGAGCAGAAAGGGAACTGAGAGCGCGGCCGCGCCGACGGATTTGAGAAACGCGCGACGGCTCGGTCGAACTTTCGTATCAGGCATGATGCTATTGCTTAGCGTGGCTTTAGATGGCAAGAACTGTCATTCCTTCCGCGGCGAAATCCCGGGTCAGAGCGAGTAAATAACACTAATCCTAATCTTCTTTGAGCTTGTGCCCGCCGGCGCGCGCGATGTTCGCCTCCTGCACGCGGCGCAGTTCCTCACGAAACTCTTCCCGGTCACGTGTGGCTTGCGCAGTGCGCCGGGTCTTTTCGTTGAGGTAACGCTGCCCTTTGATGTCGGAGTTTTGGAGGGCATCAGCCCAGCCGCGCAGTTGCCGGGAAATGTTTTCGGCCAATAATTTCAAATTTGAAATGTCGGATTTGAGATCGTTGAAGACGGGGAGTTGCTCGAACAGGCAGAGCATCGAACGCACTTCCCCCGCCGAGCCACGCGCGATGTAAATAAATGTCAACAATTCCTGAGTCGTGCCGCGCTCATAGCCTTCGGCGATGTTGTTGGAGACGGAGACGGCGGCGCGCTCAAGCTGATCGCGCAAACCGGATTGACCTTTGAATTTATCGCCGGACGTAAAGGCGTAAATTTGAACGCCCAACTTGATAGCCGCCTGCCAGACCGGAAGTTCCTCAAAGCGCGTGTACTTCATAGAGAACCCATCCGCTTCACTAACCCGATTTCCGGAACAGCAAATCTGAGAGGTGAAACTTGAAATTTGAAAGCAGAAATTTCAGTTTCGAGATTTGAAATCTGAAATCTGAGATTTGAAATCTGAAATCACTTTAACCCCCTTTGTCCGGCCTTCCTTCGACTCACCAGATGTCGCCCACGAGCAAGTCTTCGTAAGTGTCGCGGCGGCGGACGAGGTCAACTTTGCCGCCCGCGCGCACCATCACGGCGGCGGGGAGCGGGCGGCCGTTGTAGGGAAACGCCTGCGCGAGCGAGTATGCGCCGCTGTTCAAGAGCGCGAGCGCCTCGCCGGGGCGCACGTTCGCGGGGAGTTGACGGTGGTCGGGCAGGCGGCCGTCGCCCTCGATGTCGAAATACACGTCGCCGGAATCGCAGAGCGGCCCGGCCACCTTGTAGCTCGTGTCGTGCGGCGCGTCGGCGCGCGAAGCCGAGACGAGGTGGTAGTACCATTTGTAAGTCGTCATCGAGAGCAGCAGGTTGAAGCCCGCGTCCGTCAACAGCCACACGTCGTTCGTTTCGGGACGCCGTTTGATGTTGCGCACCGTGGTGAGCACCAGCCCCGCGTCGGAGACGACGCTGCGGCCGGGTTCAAGCAGGATGGTGACGCGATCCAGCAAGTGTTCGGCGGAGGCCGCGCGCGCCGACTCGCGCGCGACGCGCAGGGCGGCGGCGAGCACGTCGGCCGGTTCGAGACTCGCGCCAAGCATGTCGCGTTCGGCCGCGGGCATCTCATCTGCCTGCGAGCGGTCGCGCAGGTAGTTGACGGGGATGCCGCCGCCGAGGTTGATGTGTTCGAGCGTGTGGCCGGTGTCGCGGTGGAGCGCGACGAGATGCTCCCACATCATCCTGAAGGCGTCTGCGAATGGTTCAACATCGGGTGTCTGCGAGCCGACGTGGATGTGTATGCCGCCGACGCGGATGAGGTCGGGACTGGCGAGCGCGCGGCGGAAGGCGTCGGGCACTTCGGATGAGGTGATGCCGAACTTTGAGGTCAGCAGCGCGGTCTGCAAGCCGATGTGCGAGCGCGTGCCGATCTCGGGCACGAGGCGCAGCGTGATATTGGCGCGCTTGCCCGCGCGGCGTGCGGCCGTCTCGACGAGTTCGATCTCGTAGACGGAGTCCACGTTGATGGAGTAAATCCCGGCGCGCACGGCGTCGTCGAGTTCGTCATCGCTTTTGCTCGTGCCGTTGAAGATGATCTGTTCGGGGCGGAAACCGGCGCGCAGGGCTTTGTATAGTTCGCCGCCGCTGTTGACTTCGATGTCTATGCCGGCGTCGCGCACGGCGGCGAGGACGGCCATGTTGGAGTTGGCCTTCGAGGCGTAGCAAAATTTGACGGGGCGCGAAACGCTGTCGGCGGCACGCCGCAGGCGCTCGATGTTGGCGCGGATGCGCGGCTCGGAGAAGACGTAGAGGGGCGAGCCGTATTCAGCGAGCAGCGCGAGCGCGTCCGCGCCGTTGACGTGCAGGCGGCCATCGCGCGCTTCCAGGAAATCGGGGATCGTCCACGCGGGCGCGGGGGGCGCGGGCGTTTGAGCGGGCATGTTATAAAGGCTCCTTGAATTTTCACACGGCGAGAAGACGCGTGCGAAGATAGACCGCCGCCGCAAGGCGGTCAAGTGGGTTGTGTCACACGGAGCGTTAAGATGGTTGAAGAAGTTGACTGGCAAAGCGTGAGGCGTGAGTTTCCGGTGACGGAGCGGCTGGCTTATTTGAACAGCGCGGGGGCGGGGCCTGTGTCGCGCGCGGCGTTCGGGGCGGCGACGGAGTTTTACAGGGAGACGCTTGAGACGGGCGACAAGCGTTGGTTCGACTGGCTGGAACGGCGCGAGCGTGCGCGCGCCGCCGTCGCCCGGCTCATCAACGCCGACCCCGAAGAGATCGCCTTCACGACGAACACCTCGTCGGGGATGAATCTGATCATAGACGCGCTCGAAGGGCGCGGTGAAGTCATCTCCTGCGAGTTGGAGTTCCCCGTCTCGACGATTCCGTGGATGCACCGGGGCGTCGGCGTGAACTTGTTGCCGGCGCGGGGCGGGGCGCTCGCGGCCGAAGACGTTAGCGCAGCGATGACGGGGCGCACGGGCGTAATTTGTCTGAGCCACGTGCAATACTCGAACGGCTTTCGCGCGCCGCTCGCCGAAATCGGCGAAGGCAAGGGCGGGCACGCGTTCGTCGTCAACGCGGCGCAGTCGGCGGGCGTTTTTCAGATTGACGTGAAGCGCATGAAGATTGACGCGCTCTGCTCGACGGGGCACAAGTGGATGCTCGGCGGTTTCGGTTCGGGATTCGTCTACCTGAGCCGCGGGCTGCTCGCGGAGACGCGGGCGCGCGCCATCGGTTGGCTCGGTGTGGAGAATCCTTTCGCGATGAGGAACGACGAGTTTCAGGTGCGCGGCGACGCGGCCGCGCGCGCCGAACTGGGCTGCCCGCACTTCGCCGGAATCTTCTCGCTCGGCGCGGCGGCCGATTACCTGCTGCGCACCGGGACGCTTGAGATCGAGCGGCGCGCGCTCGCGCTCAACCGTCACCTGACGGAGCAACTCGCGTCGGCAGGTTGGCGCGTGCTCTCGCCCCTCGGCGACGAGGCGTGGCGTTCGGCCGAGACGCTCGTGGCGGCGGCCGACCCGGCGCGCGTCGCACGCCACCTCTCCGTGCGCGGCGTCGCCGTCACGCAAAAACCGGAGGGCATCCGCGTCGCCACGCATTTCTTCAACGACGAGGAAGACATCGCGCGTCTCGTTGCAGCGCTCGACGAAGTGCGTTGAGAAAAATCTCAATGCCGGTAGAGAAAGGACAGGAGCCGACATGTTGACGACGGAGCGACCGCTATTCATTCCGGTGATTCTGGGCACGCCGCGAAAGGGGCGCATGAGCGAGCACGTCGCCCGGTTCGTGTTCGGGCAGTTGGAAAAGCGTGCGGGCGTCGAGACCGAGTTGATTGACGTGCGCGCGTTGAACTTGCCGACTGACGACGCCGGCGAGGCCATCAAGCACGAGGGCTTTAGCCGCGCATGCGAGCGCGCCGACGGCCTCGTCATCGTCGCGCCCGAATACAATCACGGTTATCCGGGGTTGCTCAAACACGCGCTCGACACGAACCTGAAGGAATACATACACAAGGCGGTGGGCGTCTGCGGCGTCTCGGCGGGAGGGTTCGGCGGCACGCGTGTGATCGAAAATTTGTTGCCCGTGCTGCGCGAACTCGGCCTCGTCGCCATCTTCAGCGACGGCAACTTTTCCAGGGTGGGGAAGATTTTCGACGAGTCGGGCGCGCTGCTCGACGAGTCGTACATCAAACGCACGGAGAGTTTTCTGAAGGAACTCGTCTGGATGTCGCGGACGCTGCGCCACGGGCGCGAAAACGTAACGTACTGAGGAAGAATTGATTCATTGTTTCATTGATTCAATGAAGAAATGAAGAAATAAAATATTGAATCAACGGATCAGTGAAACAATGAATCAATTCCCCTGCAACCCCGGGGCGACGCGCCGAATCACAAGACGTTAGCAAGCGAACTCACAGGGCTGTCCATGACTTCAAGACACGACGCGGGCGCGAACAACCACGCCACTTATCTCAATCCCGTCTACCGGCGCGATTTCCCAGACCCCTTCATCCTCAAGCACGGCGGCGAATACTGGGCTTACTGCACGGGCTTCTGGCGCGACGGCCGCGCCTTCGGCGTGCTTCATTCGACGGACTTGATTAACTGGCGCGAACTCGACGGCGCGCTCGCCCCCCTCCCCGGCGAACACCCCTGCTACTGGGCTCCCGAAATCGTCTACGAGAACGGGCGTTTTCTGATGTACTACAGCGTCGGCAACGAGAAGTTGATGCACCTGAGAGTCGCCACAGCCGAGCACCCTTCGGGGCCGTTCACGGACAGCGGCCACCGCCTGACCGACGCCGAGTTTGCCATTGACCCGCACGTCTTCGTGGACGGAGAGGGCGTGCGCTGGCTCTTCTACGCGACCGATTTTCTCACGCACACGCACGTCGGCACGGGCACGGTCTGCGAACGCATGCTCGACCCCTACACGCTCGCCGGAGAGCCGCGCCCCGTGACGCGCGCACGCTACGATTGGCAGGTTTACGACCCGGCGCGCAAAGAGAAGGGCGGCGTGCGCTGGCACACGGTCGAGGGGCCGTTCGTCGTGCGGCGGAAAAATCTCTATTACCAGATGTTCAGCGGGGGCAACTGGCAAAACCTGACTTACGGCGTGAGCTACGCCGTGAGCGAGCGCGTCGAGCGCGGAGACGAGTGGGAGCAGTCGGCCGACGGCGAGCGCGTGCTGCCCATCCTGCGCACCATCCCCGAGCGCGTCATCGGCCCCGGCCACAATTCGGTCGTGCGCGCGCCGGACAACCGGCAGTTGTTCTGCGTCTATCACGCCTGGGACGGCGAGCACGGGCGCGTCCTCGCCATTGACCGGCTCGACTGGGTGGGCGAGCGCATGACCGTGCTCGGCGCGACGACCACGCCGCAACCCGCGCCGCCCGCGCCGACCTTCAAGGGCTTTTCCGGCGACCCGGATGGCGATTTGGGCGAGGCGTGGACGTGCGAGGGCGACGGCCGCTGGAGCGTGCGCGAGGGCGAGGCGCGACAGGAGTCGGCCACGGCGGGCGCGCGGGCGTCGGCGCGTTGCGAAGCGGGCGCGTCGAGTTTCCTTGTGGAAGTCAGCCTGCGCGCGCTCTATGCAGGAGATGCCGCAGGGGATGCGGGGGGCGTCGCGGCGGGCGCGTTCGGCGTCGCGCTGTCGAAAAATGGCGAGCCTGCCCTGCAATTTACGATTGAGCCGGGAGCGAACGAAGCGCGCTTGAGCTTGCCGGCGGCGGGCGGCGCGCGCGCCGTGGAGACGCGCTTCGCGCTGCCAGCGGATTTCGAGCCGCGCGCCCTTCATCTCGTGCGCGCGGAGGTTGACGACCATTTCGCGACTATTTTTCTTGACGAAAGAGTCGTGCGCTGGCAAGGTACGCTGAACGTCGCGCCGAATCGCGTGGCGCTCGTCACGGAGGGCACACCGGCGGCCTTCAAAGGCTTCGAACTGACAGAGGGGTGGGAAGAACTGTTCATGCAGCCTGAACGGTCGCTGTCCGAACGCGGCTGGCGACAGGCCGGTGAAGCTTGGCAGTTAAAAGATAATCTGCTGCGTTCAGCCGGCACGCAGGGGCGCGACCGAATAATCACGAGAGCGCCGTCGCTCGGGTCTTACGAACTAATCGTCAACGTGCGGCTTGAGCGCGAACCTTCGGGCGCGATGGGCTGCTACGGTTTCCGCCCGACCTATGGCGCGAAAGATTTTGATCTGCTGTTCACCGTCGAGCGTGAGGGGGCGGGCGACGGTTGGAGGCTCATCGCCCGCAACTGCGAAAATGATTCACTCGAAAATGATTCGATAGTGGAAAGCTGGCCGCTCCCCGCATCGTTCGACCCGTTCGTCATGCAACAGTTTCGCTTCCGCAAACAACATGGGCGTCTCGCCGTCGGGTGGGAGGCCACGCCCCTCGGCGACACCGACGCCACCGCCGAGGCCACCGGCGTCGGCCTCTACGCACATCGCGCCTCCGTCGCCTTCGACATGGTGCGGGTCACGAAGATTAGTAAATCGTAAATGGTAAATGGATAAGAACAATTCCGACTATTCACCATTAACCATTCACGATTTACCCATTTGACGTATGAATGAATTGATACTGGGAACGAGGCCGGAGGACTTCATCTGGGCGAGCGGCGTGGAAGACTCGTTCGTGCCGCAGGTGAAGCCGGGGCATCGCGCGCTCGACGAATATCAGTTGATGGGACACTACGAGCACTGGCGCGAAGACCTCGCGCTGGGGCGCGACCTCGGCGTGCGCGCTTTGCGCTGGGGCGTGCCGTGGTATCGCGTCGAGCCGGAGCCGGGCGTGTTCGATTGGCGTTGGGCCGACGAAGTGCTGCCCTACATGATCGAGGAACTCGGCATCACGCCCATCGTTGACCTGATGCACTACGGCTGCCCGATGTGGCTGAAGAAGGAGTTCATCAGCAAGGATTACGTGCGCGCCGTCTCGAATTACGCCGCCGCCTTCGCGCGCCGCTACAAGGATTCGGTCAAGTGGTATACACCCCTGAACGAGCCAATCGTCAACGCGCTGATGTGCGGCAAGCGCGGCCTGTGGCCGCCTTACCTGCGCGGCGATGCCGGCTACATTCGCATCATGCTGCAACTCGTGCGCGGCATTCAGGCGACGGTCGAAGCGATCAAGGAGATTGACCCGCTCTCGATCATGTTGCACGTCGAGGCGACGGGCTTGAGCCGCGCCATCCGGCAGGATTTGGAATCGCTCGCCGTGGAGGAACAGCGGCGCGGCTACCTCGCCTACGACCTGCTCGTCGGCAGCGTCACGCACGACCACCCACTCTTTCCCTGGCTCATTCGCAGCGGCGCGAGCGTAGATATGCTCGACGAGATCGCGCGCCGCAAAATCTCGCTCGACGTGCTGGGCATGAATTTCTACCCGCAGTGGTCTACGCAGCATCTCTACACCGACCCGAAAGGGCGTCTCGCCTACCGGGCGCACGAAGAGGACGGCGTGGGCTTCGCCGCCGTCATCAACGATTACTACCAACGTTACAACGCGCCCGTCATCATCACGGAGACGAGCGCGTTCGGCTCGGAGGAGTTGCGCGCGCGCTGGTTGAAATCGAGCGTCGAGGCGGTCAAGTACCTGCGCGGCCAGCGCGTGCCCGTCCTCGGCTACACGTGGTTTCCGATGTTCACGATGATTGACTGGCGTTACCGCCACGGCCAGTCGCCGCTCGAACACTATCGCCTCGAACTCGGCCTCTACCGCCTCAACGACGACCCCGCGCAGGAGGGGCGTTGGGCTGCGACCCCACTCGTCGCACAGGTGCAGGATTACATCGCCAACTCCGCCGAATCCGTCGGCGCGCTCGACCCCTCCGCCCTCGCCCCCGCGCTCAACACCGATGCCTGCAAAGCGCACTCCCACGCGACGCCGCCCGCCGCCACGACATTCACAAGGGAACAGCCGCAGCCGGGGTTGGTTGACGGCGATTGAACTTGATGCGAAAACCCGGCACTGCCGGAGACGTTCGCCGTTCCGGCAAGCCTCGGCAGGCTAAAGCGAGTTTGACAGCCGCACGCGCCTTTGAGTATCTTTCATCTCACCCAACACGTTTGCGCCGCGAGCGCGAGCGATTCCTTCTCAAGCGGGTGTGGCGCAATGGTAGCGCATCAGCTTCCCAAGCTGAGGGTTGCGAGTTCGAGTCTCGTCGCCCGCTTCAATACTTTCAACAAGGTTGCGGCCTCTCCGGTTTTTACCCGTGTCCGGTCGCGCAAATCCACGCACAAACCGTTTAGCCCGCCGTCGAACTTCAACCTGACACGCTTCTTTCTCTTCTTCCCCTTTATCTCCTCGAAGAGGGGCTAGAGCTTGGTATCCGGTGGCAGGCTCTCGCGCTTCTCCCCATGTACGAGCCGCGGTCGCTTGCCTTCGTTCAGGCGTTGGATAATGTTCAGGCTCATATCTGGTTCTTTCATGCCCCACCGTCTCCCGAAAACTCGCCACCCAACCCTGACAACCCCCTGGCGAACGCCTTCTCCTCCGCCCGCTCCAGCAGGGCGCCGATCTCTTTGTGGTTCCTCGACAATGCCGCCTGTTTGGCCGTCCACCCGTTCCTGGCACGCAGGAGAACGTCGGCTCCGTGGCCGAGCAAGAGTTTGACGATCAGGAAGTGGCCGTTGAAGGCGGCGAACATCAGCGCCGTGTCGCCGTCGGCATCGCGTGCGTTCACGTGCGACCCTTCCTGGAGCAGCGCGACGGCCATCTCCAGATCACCTTCGAAGGCCGCGCGCATCAAGAGCGTGCGTCCCTCTATCGCAGGGTTAAATTTTGAGTCACTCCTGGCGTTCATGTCGGCCGCTCCTCAAGCGTCGCGCTTAGTCCCGCGTGGATGTCCGGCCGTGACGACCCCGCCGTATGACCGCGCCGTGCCGCGAATGGCAAAGCACACTCTACGCGGAAGCCCGCGCTAATTCGACGCCCCTTCGAGATCGCTCAGGAGATCGAGCATCGCGTACCGTTGATCTTTGCTTAGTTGAAACTCGATCCCGCCGAATCGCATTTCGACCTTAGCCGCCGAGCCGATCTTCCTGACGAGGGATACCTTGGCGAGCCTGCTGTAGGTGACGGTCTGGGCATAGCTGAGCGCACTGCGGCTGGAGAGGGTCAGCGCGCCGAATGTCTCGGGCTTCCCGTCTACGAGTGCGGCGAGTTCCGTGTTGCTCGCGCTGAAAACCCTTCTGGTGACGAACGTGATCGCGATGACACAGACCTTGTTCTTCGCGCTCGCCGTCTGCCCTTTATAGCCCCCGGCCACCCAGATAAACATCGTCCCATCCGAGACCTCGGCGACGGCCATGGGCGTGAGATTGAAACTCGTATGGTCTTTGAACCTGTCGTACTCCTTCGTGATTTTGCATTCCCGGCAGGTGCGCCGCGGCATCTCCTGCGTCTGCCCCGAGACGGCCGTCACGACAAGGGTGAAAAAGATGGCGGTGCGGATCACACGCTTCATGGTCAGTCCTTTCGAGGGGGTCGGTGTTGCCGGTGACGCTCGACTTCGGAGGGAAGAGCGCGTGAAAGTTAACTTTGCATGGGTTGACGCCGGTGAGCTATTCATCGCAGGTCATTTTCACAACCCCACACCGGAGCCTTGTTTTCGTGTTTATGAAAGAAGCAAACAGAACTGCACTTTAGGAAAGTTTTGATGCGAAATCGAAAAAGTTATCATACGTCAAACCTCGAATTGAGTGCAAAACGCTCCTCACCATACGTTTTTGCAGAAATCTTACGATTCCGGATCGAGGGGACGGTTAAGGAAAATCACGAACGGATGTTTCATTCCGTCACTTTAAACTTCGAACAGGCGATTTCGTCCCCGCGCCTCTGCTTGCCTCCGGTCTTTCCGTGGCAAGGGCGTCTCAAAAACAAGTGTGCCGGTTTCTACGTATCAACTTCGATTTCCATGCCATGCAAAATTGCCCGGCGGATGAATCGGCGACTATCATAAATTCTCAGGAGCGCATCGCGGGATGAACAATTCAAATATGATCAAGCGGGTGCTGGCGTCGGTCGTGCTGGCGGCTTCAATATCAAACGGCAGTTTGGCCGTCGCACAACAGACGCGCCCGGCGGCGGGGGGCGTTCCCGTTGCGACGCAGGTGCTGGAGCGAAACGTGCGCGCGCACATGGAGTTTCTGGCGAGCGATGCGATGCAGGGGCGCGGGAGCGGGACGCAGTTCGAGTTGCTGGCCGGGCACTACATCGCTTCGCAGTTGCGGCAGTATGGCATAGAGCCTGCGGGCGACGCGGGCGCGGCGGGCGGGCAGAAGAGTTTCATTCAAACGGTCGCGCTGACGCGTCAGGCTTTCGCCGCCGCGCCCGCGCTCACCTTTAATGCGGCGGGCGGGGTGGAGAAGCGTTTGGTGCATGGGCGCGAGATGCTCGCCACGCGGGTTACGGCGGCGCGTCTGCAAGGGGCTTTGCAGAAGTTGCGTGCGGGCGAGCGTCCGGCCACGGGCGCGTTCGTGCTGATGATGCAGGGCGAGGGAAGCGACGCGCGCCAGTTGTACTCGCAGGCGGCGGCGATGGGACGACAGGGCGCGGCGGCCGTCATCGTCGCGGAGAACGCGGTGCTCAGGCGAAACTGGCCTGCGATGGCTGCGAGGCTGCCGGAGTTGCCGCGCATGGCCGGGAGCGGGGACGGCGCGACCAGCATGATCGTCCTGAGTACCGACGCTTTCAAGGAACTGCAAGAGGTCGCCGACGGCACGCAGGTCACTTTCGCGGGGACGCTCGCGCCCGCCGAAACGAGTTGCACCTGGAACGTTCTCGGCGTGCTGCCGGGAAGCGACGCGAAACTGGCGTCGGAGGCCGTGCTCCTGAGCGCGCACATGGATCACATCGGCGTCGGCACGGGGCAGACGGGCGATCAGATTTATAACGGGGCGGACGACGACGCTTCGGGTGTCGTGGCCGTGTTGGAGTTGGCGCGCGCTCTTGCGGGCACGGCCGGGCGACCGAAACGCACGGTCTATTTCGTCCTCTTCGGCAGCGAAGAGCGTGGCGGTTACGGCGCGCAGTATTTCCTCTCGCGCCCGCCCGTCGCGCTCACGCAGATGGTGGCGAATTTGGAGTTCGAGATGATCGGGCGACCCGACCCGAAGGTGGCGGCGGACACCCTGTGGCTCACCGGCTACGAGCGTTCAAACCTCGGCGCGGAACTGGCGCGACAGGGCGCGCGACTCGTCCAAGACCCACACCCGCAAGAGAACTTCTTCCAACGCTCCGACAACTACGCGCTCGCACGTCGCGGCGTCGTCGCCCACACTGTTTCGAGCTTCGGCCTCCACCCTCAGTACCACAAACCCGATGACGACATCGCCCACATAGACTTCGCACACATGACGCGCGCCATCAACTCAATGGTCGCCCCCATCCAATGGCTCGTCAACTCAAACTTCACCCCCGCGTGGGCGGAAGGCAAGAAGCCATAGACGTAGTGTAACTATGGTGGAAAAGCAGTGTGAGATTAGGGGAAATGTCTAACCCTGCCCGTTGCGCCCTTCAATGTAGCGGTCAACGGTCTCGGCCAGCCGATCCACGCGCTCGCTCATCCGCGTGATCGCCTCGTCCGCCTTGGCCGCTGCTGCATCGCTGCGAATCTGGGCGTCGGCTAAAGCAGCCATGCGTTCATCGGCGTAGGATTGTGTCGCGGATAACCGCGCGATTGCTTCACCGGTGCGATTCTGAGCATCAACCAGCGCGGCGATGCGCTCATCGGCCTTGGCCGCTGCGGCTTCAGAACGAATCTGAGCATCAACTAAAGCGGCGATGCGCTGATCCACGTCTGACTGTGCCTCTCTCACTTCATCCAATCGCGCATCGTGTCTCTGCAAAGGGGCAACAACGGTTTGAAAGCTCTGACTAAGTTCAGTGTTCCTCAGTTGTTGCTCATCAAACTGCTCGTCATGCTTCCTTAGAAGTTCGACGATGGTCTGATAGCTCTGGCCGACTTCGACGTTTCTCGCATCGTGGCGGCCTACCATCTCCACCAGCATTTTGAAATACTGCTCAAGGTCTGAGACCCGCGCCTCCAGCCTATCCGCGCTCATTGCTTATCGCCTTTCTTCTTACCGGCCTTTGACGCTATGCTCCAGCTTAACGACGGGGCGCAGGAGCACCGCGCAACAATCCTTCCGTGCTCAAATCTTCATCCACGTCTTCCCAATGAAGACCATAGCCGCCACCGATAATTTGCCAGTTATTTCTTTGCTCCCTGGAAGCATTCAATAGACGCGGGTACCACACGAGCGGAACAGAGATCGTCCTTCCGTCCATCAAGCGCACCTTCAATTCATCTTCGGTGATTTCCACATCTGCCACACGCTCATCAGCCGCCAACGCCAAAGTACTCATTCCATGCCTCCAAAAACTCTGAATCATGTTTTCTAATCAACTGCTCTATTTGCCTTAGTTCTCTAGAGCTAAAACCGAAGTTACGCGCAAATCTTGTAGGATTCAACCAAAATTTAGCGGAAAGTTTCTCACGGTCTATGTGTACGTGAGGCGGTTCATTCGGCTCATGGCTATAAAAATAGATGCGGTATGGCCCCGCTCGTAAAACGGTCGGAATGAATGAACATTGTAGGGGCAACTAACGCATAGTTCTAGTGTTGAAGCACGGATTCGCGGGCATAAGGTAGAAAGAGCGCACCGCGTAAGCCGCGGGTTGAAGTGTGCGCTATAGTCGGAGTAGCGCGCTGGGGCGTCGCGCGTCGTCACCGCCACAGAAAACGAAAGCGGCCTCGTTCGCGTGGAACGAGGCCGCTTGTCGTTTGTCCGTTGGTCGGGACGGGCTTTGATTACATGCCCATGCCGCCGCCCATGCCGCCCATGCCGCCGGGCATCGCAGGGGCTTTGTCGTCGTCGGGCAACTCGGAGACGAGCGCCTCGGTCGTGAGCATCAGGCCGGCGATGGAGGCCGCGTTTTGCAAGGCGCTACGCGTCACCTTCGCCGGGTCAATCACACCCGACTCCACGAGGTCTTCAAACGTCTCGGTCGCCGCGTTGAAGCCGTAGGAGTCCTTCTTCGACTCGCGCACCTTCTCGACGATCACCGCGCCCTCTTTGCCCGCGTTCTGCACGATCTGTCGGAGCGGCTCTTCGAGAGCGCGCTTGACGATGGTGACGCCGATCTGCTCGTCCGCGTCGCCCTCGCCCTCGGCGTTGGCGCGGAACTTCTCCAGAGCCTTCGCCGCGCGCACCAGAGCGACGCCGCCGCCGGGGACGATGCCTTCCTCGACCGCCGCGCGCGTGGCGTGCATCGCGTCTTCGACGCGAGCCTTCTTCTCCTTGAGTTCCGTCTCGGTGGCCGCGCCGACGCGGATCACCGCGACGCCGCCGACCAGCTTCGCCAGACGCTCCTGCATCTTCTCGCGGTCGTAATCCGAGGTGCTGTCCTCGATCTGCGCCTTCAAGGTCTTAACGCGACCCGCGATGTCCGTGTCCTTGCCCGCGCCCTCGACCACCGTGGTGTTGTCCTTGTCAATCGTCACCTTCTTGGCGCGACCGAGATCGGACACCTGCACGTTCTCAAGCTTGATGCCGAGGTCGTCCGAGATCACCTTGCCGCCCGTCAGGATCGCGATGTCTTCGAGCATCGCCTTGCGGCGGTCGCCGAAGCCCGGAGCCTTGACGGCCGCGACGTTGAGCGTGCCGCGCAGTTTGTTGACGACGAGCGTGGCGAGAGCTTCGCCTTCCACGTCCTCCGCGATGATCAGGAGCGGCTTGCCCATCTTCGCCACCTGTTCGAGCAGGGGCAGGAGGTCTTTCATCGAACTGATCTTCTTCTCGTTGATCAGGATGAACGGGTTGTCGAGCACCGCTTCCATGCGTTCGGGGTCGGTCACGAAGTAAGGCGAGAGATAGCCGCGGTCGAACTGCATGCCCTCGACCACTTCCAGAGCCGTCTCCATCGTGCGCGATTCTTCGACCGTGATCACGCCGTCTTTGCCGACCTGCGACATCGCTTCCGCGATCAACTCGCCGATGGTGCGGTCGCCGTTCGCCGAGATCGTCCCGACCTGCGCGATCATGTCGCCTTTGACGGGCTTCGCCATGCGCTCGATCTCTTCGGTCGCGCGCTTGACAGCCTTGTCAATGCCGCGCTTCAAGGCCATCGGGTTCGCGCCCGCCGCCACGGTCTTCACGCCCTCGCGGAAGATGGCCTGCGCCAGCACGGTCGCCGTCGTCGTGCCGTCGCCCGCGATGTCCGAGGTCTTCGACGCCACTTCGCGCACCATCTGCGCGCCCATGTTTTCGAGCGAGTCTTTCAACTCGATCTCTTTCGCCACCGTCACGCCGTCTTTCGTGATCGTGGGCGAGCCGAATTTCTTATCCAGGACGACGTTGCGCCCCTTCGGGCCGAGTGTGATCTTCACCGCATCGGCAAGCTGGTTGACGCCGCGCAGGATGGCCGCGCGCGACTCCTCGCCGTGAATTACTTGTTTCGCCATAACTCTATCTCCTCAAATTTATTCTGGAATCCTCAATTAACAAAAAAGAGCGGCCGCGCCTCTCCTTACAGGAGGGAACTACTTGCCGCTTTTCTTGCCGCCGCCGGCCTGTGCGCCCGCGCGCGCGATGATGCCGAGAATGTCGTCCTCGCGCATGATCAGGAATTCGTCGCCGTCGAGCTTGATCTCCGAGCCGCTATACTTGCCGAACAAGACGCGGTCGCCGACCTGCACGTCCAAAGTCTGGCGCGTGCCGTCTTCCTTGTACTTGCCTTCGCCGACGGCAATCACTTCGCCTTCCTGCGGTTTCTCTTTCGCGCTGTCCGGGATGATGATCCCGCCGCGTACCTGCTCGCCTTCTTCAATCCGTTTCACGATCACACGGTCTTGGAGGGGTCTGATGTTTATCGCCATAGAAAACTACTCCTTTCAGATTTCACCGAAAATTTCAGGGTGTTTAGATTGCAAAAATCAATGTGTTAGAACTCGTTCCCGCCTTCGCGGGAGTGCGCCGCTGGGGACGCCCGACGGCCCCCCCTGCGAAAACTTATAAGGCCGTTTTCTGGCACTCTCCCAAAGCGAGTGCTAAGAATATGGCAAGTCGGATGGACTTGTCAACGTGCGACCGCTCAAATCTGAGTGCGTCATACTCAGATTTGGGCAAAACGGCCGATGTTATTGGTTTTCCGGGGCAGTTTTAAGAGGTTTTGGTTAGCGCGAGCGGCGCGCGGCGGGTTTGCCGGAGTCGGTTTGTGCCTTGGCGCGTGCGGCGGAGAGCGAACGTTCCTGCGTGCGATAGTTGGCGACGCGTTTGGAGAGCGTGTTGCGGTGTATGCCGAGCGTGGCGGCGGTGCGCGAGAGGTGTTCTTTGTGGCGTGCGAGCGCTTTCTGGATGTAGAGCTTTTCAAATTCGGCGACGGCCTCGTCGAGCATGATCTGGCCGTCCAACATTTCGTCTATCAGGGCTTCGAGCCGTGTACGCATCTGCATGTCTTCTCCAGAATGGTCTTTTACGTAAAGTCTCAATCTCGCACGGATTTCGGCAAACGATAAAACTTCAAGACGTAAGTCGCCTGTACTCGACCTCGAAGCGGGCGCGCACGTCCGCCGAAGTCAGCCATGAGATTAACTTCGCGCCTTCGGCCAGCGCGGGCGCGGTGCGCGCCTCCGCAACAGTCTCCAGACGCACGGGAAAAGCCGTCAGTGCCAGGTAGATCACACAGCACACCGCCATCCCGCGCACGAAGCCGAACGCCGCTCCGACCGTTCGATCCATCCATTCGAGCTTCGCGCGCCGCAGGCTGCCCTTCAACAACTGTCCGGCCGCAAAGCCGAGCGCGAGCGCGATGCCTACGATCAAAAGAAATCCCCACGCGTTGGCCGCCGCGTTCGTCTCGACCACGTTCAGGTCTTGCAGGAGCGACCCGGCCGCCTCATAACTCCGCGCGGCGAAGACGACCCCGACGAACATCGCCAGTGTCGCGATCAGAGCGCGCACGAACCCGCGCAACGCGCCCGAGATGAGCGAAGCCCCCACCAAGGCAAGCACGATCAGGTCGAAGAAGGTCATTCAATATCAGAGGTCGGAGGTCGGAGGTCGGAGATTAGTAAAAGCAGTAAGCAATTTCCTGACCGGCCTGTAGTCCTCTAACCTCCGACCTCTGTGGTTCACAATTCGCTGCCGGTGAGAAGCCGATAGGCTTCGAGATAGCGCGCCGTGGTGGCCGCGGCAACTTCGGCCGGGAGCGGCGGCGCGGGCGGTCGCTTGTCCCATTCGAGCGTTTCGAGATAGTCGCGCACGAACTGTTTGTCGAAAGAGGCTTGCGCACGCCCCGGCGCATACTTGTCGAGCGGCCAGAAGCGCGACGAGTCGGGCGTGAGAGCCTCGTCAATCAGGATAATGCGGCCTTCCGCCTCCAGCCCGAACTCGAACTTCGTGTCGGCGATGATGATGCCGCGCGCGCGTGCGTAAGTTTCGGCTTCCCCGTAGAGGGCGAGGGAAGTTGCGCGCAGCCGCTCGGTCGTCTCCGCGCCGACGATCTCCGTCATGCGCGCCTCGCTGATGTTTTCGTCGTGACCCGACTCGGCTTTTGTCGCGGGTGTGAAAATGGGTTCGGGGAGTTGAGCGGATTCGTGTAAGCCCTCCGGCAATTTGTGGCCGCAGATTTCGCCGGTGCGCTGATAGTCCTTCCAGCCCGAACCGGCGAGATAGCCGCGCACGACGCACTCGACGGGGAAGACCTCCGTGCGGCGGACGAGCATCGAGCGGCCTCGCAAAGCGTCCGCGTGCGCGCGGACGCTCTCCGGCATCTGTTCGATGTCTGTGGTGAGCAAGTGATTTTTTGTGATGTGTCCGAGTTGGGCGAACCAGAAGCGGGAGAGCGCGGTGAGGACTTCACCTTTGCGCGCAATTTGCGTGGGGAGGATGCAATCGAAGGCGGAGATGCGATCCGTTGCGACGATGAGAAGACGCTCCCCATCCACGGCGTAAACGTCGCGCACCTTACCGCGTCGCACCAACCGGAGACCTTCGAGGGAGGTTTCGCTGACAGTGGCAGGGACGGACATGGACTCTCACTTTGCGGTTGGGCTAGTTGTCTCTTAACGGAAGCGCGCTACGCGAGCGAGCGGGGATTGTGCTCGCGCCCCGCCGCTTTGTCAAGAAGTAGAGGTCGGAGGTTAGAGATTGGAGGTTAGAAAAAACCGGTTTTGACTGACCTTTGACCTCTAACCTCCGACCTCTGCGTTCAACGCTTCACGCAAGCGATGGATTTGGGCGGCGTGGTCATGTGCGTGGGCGGCGTAGACCATGAGCCACGTCTCGGCTGTGTAACGCGTGTGTTCGGGGTGCATGCCTTCGCGCGCCCAGTCTTCGCCGGACATGTGTGCGAGAAGTTGGGCGCTGGCCGCGCGCGCCGCGCGAAAGGCGTCGAGGGCGGGAGCGATGTCGCGTGTGTTGTAGTTGAGCCGCGTAGCGTATGCGTCCTGATCGTAGGACTGGATGACGGGGCGTTCTTCGGCGATGAGTTGGCGCAGGCGGATGGCTGCGCGCATTTCGCTGTCGGCGAGATGCTGTACAATCTCGCACGCGCTCCATTTGCCGGGGAGCGGCCGTGCGGTCAGTTGTTCGCCGGTTAACCCGTCGAGGGCGCGTTGCACCTCGTCGAAGCCGGCCTCATATTGCGCCATCAGTTCGTGTCTTTCGGCGGGAGTCATGGTCATGTACCTCTCTTTCAAAGTCCGGCAAAACGTGCCTGTAAAAGCCGCGGGCGGGAAAGCCGGAATCGTTTATTTTAACTTGGCCGGGGCAAGCCGCGCGCGCAGGCGGGCTGCGTCGGGCGAACTTACGACCTTATAGCCGCTCCGTGAACGCCGTGGCAAGCCCCGTTCGCCGCGTGCGTGGCGACGTGCGCGGGCGCGGCGGCGCGGGACAACTTATTGCTTGAGTTTGTAGCGGTTGTCCTGCTATATTCTCAATAGTCGGCGGCGCGATGTGCTTCCGGCATACTGTATCGCTGAGTGAATCCCACAAGTTCCTGCGCTAAACTACAGCCTCGATGTCAACTAAACCCGCTGCCAACATTCCGCGCGCCAAAGAATCAGATGGCGAAGAGCCGGAGTCTGTTGACCGCAAATTAGCGCTCCTCGTGATCGAAGACGACGAGAACATTTCGACCGCGATCACCGAATATTTCTCTAAAACCGGCTACAACGTGAGGAGCGCGGCCGACGGAGTGGCCGGCGTCGAGTCGGCCTTGCAGGATCACCCCGACGCGATCATCCTCGACCTCATGTTGCCGAAAATGGACGGCCTCGCAGTCTGCCGCGAACTGCGCGAGAAAGCCCCGTATATCCCCATCCTCATGCTCACGGCCAAGGACGACGTGGTTGATAAAGTGCTCGGCCTGGAGATGGGCGCGGACGATTACATCACCAAGCCCTTCAACCTGCGCGAACTGGACGCGCGCATCAAGAGCGTGCTCAGGCGCGTGCAGGCCGCCTCGCGCACCCAGAGCGGCGGCGACGAAGCGCCCATCCTGCGCGGGAAACTCCGCATTGACCCGGCGAAGCGCGAGGTGACGGTCGGCGACAGACCCGTCGAACTGACCCCGAAAGAGTTTGAACTGCTGCGGCTCTTCGCCTCGAACCCCGGCCGCGTTTTTCCGCGCAAGTACCTTCTGGAGAAAATCTGGGATTACTCCTACGAAGGTTACGACCGCACCATCGACTCGCACATCAACCGCCTGCGAGCCAAGATCGAAGACAACCCCGAAAACCCGCAGATGGTTCTCACCGTGTGGGGTATCGGCTACAAGTTCAGCGACGAGCAGCGGTAAATTCCGAAGCAATTCGTCGCCCCCGTCAGGTTCATTCCCAAAGTGCTGCCGAGGCCAAACTACAGCAAGGCCGATCAGCGCGACACCAATTAAAATTCCTGAGCACGCAATCGAGCCGACACGCTTGACGTTTTTCCGCTGCCTCTCTCACCGTTGCAGGGCATCCCGCTCAATCGTCGCGGAACTCATGCGGGCAAAATTCAAACGAGCCTCGAACGAAACTCGCCAACTGTCCAAACAAGGTTGAAAGCCATGCACAATCTCCGCAACAAAATTTCCCGCCGCCCCCGCATCGCAGTGGCCGGCGTGTCGCTCGGCCTTGCCGTCGCCGTCTGTCCGCTCGTCGCCCCGCAGGCGCAACGCGCGAAAGAATCAGGCGTTAACGTGACGGGCGTCTCGACGCGCACCAACGGTTCGGATGCGGTCGTCTCCATCGCCGCCGACGGGCCGCTCACGCGCGCGCAGACGTGGCAGGACGACGAGGGCTTCCACGTCGTCGTCTACAAGGGGCAGGGAAATTTCCGGAATTTGCCGCGCGGCGTGAAGGTGCGGCGCGTGGGCGAGTCTCTCGAACTCGTCGTGCCGGTCAAGAGCGGCGGCAGCGTCTACGTCCAACCGCGTTTCAACAACCTCGACCTCGTCGTTCGCGGCGGCCTGCACGCGGGAGGCGGGGCGACGGACGAGGGGCGCGAGAATCAGCAGGCGCAGGCCACGCGCGCCGCCGAACGCCACCAGCAGCAGCGGGAAGCGACGGCGAAGTCGCGCGCCAACGCGGGCACTCAAGCAGCGTCGGCCGGCCAGCCGAAAGAATCGGTCGTCGCCGTGCGGAATGAGAAGACGAAGACTAACCTGACGCCTTCGCTTCCGCCGCCCGCCGCTTTGAAGCTCTCGACGCCGAACGTGCCCCAACCGGCCGCGGCGAATCAAGCGTCGAACGGCAAGCCCGCGTCGCCGGTCGCTGCCGCGCCCGCGGGCGAGCCGGCGTCCCCCGAGTCGCAGGTTGTCAACCCCCCCGCTCCGCCCGCGAAAGATGCGTCGCCCGCCTCGATGCAGGTTCAAATTGCCGACACGGGCAACGGCAGTTCGATGAAGCGGATGCTCATCGTGCTGTCGGTCTGCTTCTCGACCGGACTCGCGGCGTTCATGTTCATCTTCCTGCGCTCGCGCCGCAAGACGGCGACGCCCGGCGCGCAGGGGGTCGAGAGCCACGAGACGAAAGAGACGACGGACGCGGCGGTTGAGTTCGAGGGAGAAGCCCACGGCGTTGACAAGCGCAAGGGCGAGCGGCGCAAGGACGCGCGCCGCGCCGAAGACAAGCAAGCGCTCGTGCCCGCATCGGCCGCATCCGTGCAGAGTCTTGAGAAACCGGAGCGCAAGTCGTCCGCGCCCGTCCACGTCAACATCCCCGCGGTGATGTTCGGCGCGTACCAGATCGAGCAGGAAGTGGAGAAACTCATCGCCGGTCAGCCGCACAGCATCGAGGTTATGGCCTCGCGCGCCTCGGACGACCGCCGCGCCATCGAAGCCTCTTTGCTCAAAGCCCTGCACTCGAACACGCTCGGCCAGGCGGAACGCGAACGCGCGCGCTACGCCCTCGAAGAATATGGCTTCGTCGCCCGGCACAGCGCGGCGGTCTTGCTTGCGCCGGATGCTTACGAGCGTTCTTCGGCGGCGCGCGCTCTCGGCGCGATGCGTTCGCGCGCGTCGCTGCCGTTCCTGCTCGAAGCCCTCTATGACGGCGAGCAGATCGTCTGCACCGAAGTCGTCAAAAGTCTCGGCGCGCTCGCGCTGCCCTCGGCTATCGGCGCGCTGCTCGACATGGCGCGGCGTCACCCGGAATTGCCGCCCGCGCTGCTCGGTCGCGCGCTCAGCGCGTGCTCGGTTGATTGTCTGAATTTAGAGCCGGGCGCGGACGGCAATTCGTTCGCTTATCAAGAGCCTGCGATTGATCCGTTCACGGGCGAGATCAGGGGACTCGAACCCGCGGCGGCGGTCGAGCAACTACCCGAGTGGATGGAAGACGACAGCCTCGCCGACGCGCTCGAACGTCTCGACAGCGCGGACGTGGAAGCGCGCGTCGCGGCGGCGCAGCAACTCGCACAGTTTCAGGTGCAGCGTTCGGTGGCAGCCCTCACGGCGTTGGCCGGGGGCGACCGCGACGCGGCGGTGCGCGCGGCGGCCGTCACGAGTCTCGGCAACATCGGCCACGAGTCGGTCTTCCCGTCCGTGCTGATCTCGATGGCCGACGAGGCGCGCGAAGTTCGCGCGGCGGCGGCGCGCGCCCTCTCGCGTCTCAGTTTCGACCGCGCCGACGCCTACGTGCGCGTGTTGGAGACGGCCGACGAGGAAACGCTCAGGCATCTGGCGTCGGCGTGTGTCGGCGCGGGGCTGGCGAAACAGGCTTTGAGTCGTCTGGCGAGCGAGGATCGGCGGCAGGCTTATGAAGCCTTCTCACTCTTATCGCTCGTGGCGAAGGGCGGCCAGTCAGACTTGATCGCGCGCGTGGTCGAGGAGCATCAGGATTTGAACATGCGACTCGCCGCCGCGCGCCTGCTCGGCCTGATGGGCGATGCGGAACTCGACGCGCGCCTGCGCCGCGTCGCGCTCGGGGCGAATGCGCCGGAGAAGCTGCGCACGGCCATTCTCGAAGCCGTCTATCGCGGCGAGTCGCAGCCGGTCATGACAGAGGTCGTCGAGGCGAATTGATGATGACAAGAGCGCGCCCCCTATAGCATAATGCCCCCTTACGTAGACCGGACTCGCTCGACTCTCTGCCCCTGAGTAGCCATAAGCAATGCGTCAAAACAAACAATCGATCTCGCTCTTCAACAACCCCCGGCGTTGGCTTTTGCTCGCCTTCGTCGCCAGCCTCTGCCTCGCGGCCGTCAACTTTGAACGCGTGCGCGCGCAGCAGCCCGCCGCGACTCCCGCGCAGAAGGCGCGCACCAAGCGGATCACGCCCCTGAAAACGAGCGAAACGGCGGACGGTTCGCGCGTCACGATCACCTCCGACGGCGAACTGAACGACTACTCGGCTTATCGCAGCGGCGACCGCTTCATCGTCGTTGTCCCGCAGGCGGAAGGCGGCGGCGGCGGTGCGCGCGGCCGTGGTTTTGAAGGCGCACAGGTCGAGCGTCGCGGTAAAGATTTAGTCTACACGTTCAAACTCCAACCCGGCGCGACCGCGCGCGTCAACCAACGCTTCAACCGGCTCGACGTGCAGTTCAGCGCGGCGAAAGGGGCAAACGCGAATGCGTCCGGCGCCGCCGCGCGGCCGACGCCCACCGCGACCCCGACAAGGCGCACGCCGCCCGAAGAGGCCGGAATTATCAAGCCGCCGACGAACGTCAATGCGCAGCCCACGCCCGACGCCCGACGCACGACCGACCCGAACGCCAACGCCAACGCCAACACCAACGCTCTCGCCGCCGCGACGCCGTTCGTCATCCCGTCGCCTGCCGCCGGGACGACTCCGAGCGCTATCGCCACGCCCACAGCCACGCCCGAAGCAACGCCCGGCGCGGATCAAATCGCGCAGGCGCAACCGTCAATCGCGCCGCCCACATCCATCACCACGAGCGCGCCGTCAACCACTACTCCGACCTCGGTCGGTGCGGTCGTCACGCGCAACTGGCCGTGGCTACTCGCCGCGCTGCTCGCCGTCGGCATCGGACTCTTCTTCGTCTCGCGCTTCAGCGGCGGCGACCGCGACCAGAGCAGATCGCTGCCTCCACCCGTCCCCTCCGACACGAAACCCGTCACCGTTAAAGAGACGAAGACTCCCGAACTGAAACCGTCCTCCGCCTCGTCCAGCGTCACAACCGGCGGAGCCGTTAGCGGAGCGACCCCCGCTACCGCAGCGACCACGGCCGCCACAACCGCAGCCGCCACCGGAGCTACCGCCGCCGCGGCCGGCCTTGCGACTTCCGGCAAACAGTCGAAGAAAAAGAAGAAGAAAGGCGAGAAGGCGAAACGGCTCGCGGTCGCGAACGAATCACAGGCGAGCGGCTCGGCCGCCGCCACCGCCACGACGGGCTCGACCGCGCCTGGCGCGACAAGCACCGGCGCGACATCGGACGACGCGGTCGCTACGGGCGGCGCGATAGTCGGAGCGGGCGCGCTCATCGCCGGGGCCAGCGCCCTCGGCGGTTCGACCGGAGTTGGGGAGAGCAAGGCGGGCGAGACGAAGGCCGTCGAAGCATTGGCGACGGAGACGAAGACCGTCGAGCCGCCGGTCGCTTTCGACCCCGAGCGCATCGAGGACGAGATCAAAAAGTTGATCGCGGGCGAGAGCTACGACGAGAACATCATCAACGCGAAGGACAGGGGCACGCGCCAACTCGTCTCGGCCGAATTGATGTCTTCCATTGCCGGGCGCAATGCCGCGCGACAGGCGCACGCCCGCACGGCATTCTTCAAGCACGGATATTTCGAAGAGGCCACCCGCGCGCTGCAATCCGCCGAAGCTCCCGGCGAACGCGCCGCCGCCGCGCGCACGCTCGGCATACTGGGCGACCGCAGCGCCACACAGCACCTCACCGCCGCGCTCGAAGACCCCTCCGCGGATGTGCGTCGCACGTCGGTCGAAGCGTTGGCCGAACTGTGCGACCCGTCGGCCATCGGCGCGCTCGAAGCGCTGCGCTGGCGCGAAACGTCTCGGCAAGTGCCGCGCACGCTCATCCAGCGCGCCATCGAAGCGAGCAAGGTTGAAGAGGAAACAGCTCCCGCACCCGTAGTAGTAGAAGACGCCAGGCCGACGCCCGTCGTTGCTGCCGCGATGGCCGAGACCGAAATTCAGACGGTCGAAACGACCCCGGCCGAAGCGACGGAGACGGCGACGCAAGAGACGGCGGCGGAAGAGAAGCCGACGAAAGAACTCGAACTTGCCTTTGCTCCCCCGGCCGATGTGGAAGAGTCTACGTTTATCGTCGCGGAAGAGACCGGCGCGACTGACCCGGAGTTGACAGTCGAGTCGCCTGCTTTAGCCGCGACCGAGACGGCCACGCCCGAAGCATCCGTCGCGGTTGAGGAAACAGCGACAGCCGAGACGATTACAACCGGCGAAGAGTCTAAGGGTATCGAAGTTCTGGAAACGCAGGCTTTCGCCTTTAATGCACCGCCCGTCGAACTCGCGGCGCAGCATGAGGCGACGGCCGAAGTAGAGACCGGCACAATCGAGTCAGGCATCGAGTCAGCCGTCGCTCCGCTTGAAGCCAACCTTGCTACCACGCTCGCGGCTAAAGAAGCCAGCCTCATCGAGGCGCGCAGGCGCGAGAGCGAAACGCCCGGGAGTGCGGAAGCGTCGAAGGGCATCGAGCCTCTCACGACATCTCGCCAGCCCGAATCTCCCGCCGCTTCAGTTGGCACGCCAACTGATTCCGCCCCGGCGACGCACGGCGACGACGAACCGCAGCCCGTCTATCGCTCCGACTTCGCCGCCGGTTCAGGCCAACCGGCCGTGGGCGACGAAGATTGGATCGATCTCGACGCCGACGAGCACGAAGTTAAGATTCAGGCGATTGAACCCGCCGCAGAGTCGCCGGCCGAATTGCCCGGCCCTTTCTACGCCGAGGATGCGGTCGAGTGGCCGGCGGAGACGAACGCGCATGCGCCCGAAGCACGCCGCGACGAGACCTCTTCGCTGTTTGATTCATTGGAGGTCGAGGCGTTTGAAACAAACGCCGCCGAACCCGCGCCGATTGCCGCGAGCAGGGTTTTGGAGTCCGCCTCCGTCGAAGACGCGCAGACACGGTCGCTTAATTACGGGAGCAGCCCTACGGTTACGGGGGCGCACGAAGAATCGCCGCGCGGCGCGGAGATAGTGAAAGCCGATAAGGGTTTGAGCCTCGCCGACGGCTCGGACGAAGACACCTATTCGATCATCCCGAAGGGTATCCAACTGCGCCTCGCGAGCGACGATTCGAGCGAACGCGCGGCCAGCGTCCTCGCCCTCTCGCGCCTGAACACGGACGAAGCCTTCAACCAGATTTGCGCCGCCTTCGACGACCCCATGGAAGAGGTGCGCAACGCCGCCGCACGCGCCATCTACGATTTAAACGAAGACCGCGCCGACTCTTTCACGCGCGCCCTGCGCGAATCGCCGGTCGAGCGTCGCCGCCAGATCGGGTCTGCGCTCGCCGGTTCGGGTCTGGCCGAGGAAGCCATCGGCAACCTCACGGGCGAAAGCCGCGACAAGACCTACGACGCCTTCTCGCTGCTGTTCCTGATGGCGAAGGCGGGCGAGGTCGCGCCGCTGATTCGCGCCATCGAGAGCCACCCCGACAACGAAGTGCGCCTCGCCGTCGTCAAACTGCTCGCGCTCTCCGGCCAGCACGAAATCCTCCCATCGTTCCGCCGGCTCGCCGTGCGCGGCTCGCTCCCGACCGAAGTGCGCTCCGCCGTGATGGAGGCCATTTACCAGATCAGCAGTCAACCCAACGCCCCCACGCCGGCGACCTGAGCGACCCGAGCGAACTGAAACTGCCGGCGGCACACACTGAACGGGCGGGAGACGCGTTAACCATGCGCCGCCCGCCTGTTTAAACTTTCGGCGCAAGCGCGACGAGCGTGGTTCATGCCTCGCGCCAGAACCGGAGTCACTACGCCCCACACCTCTCGCGCACAAGGAGCACCCGAGCTTATGACTAACGGAGCACAAGAAACCTACCTGACCGGGATTGACGTTTCGCACTATCAGGGCACGGTCAACTGGCCGGAGGTGAAGGGCGCGGGCTGTGCCTTCGCTTTCGCCAAGGCGACCGAGTCAACTTCCATCGTTGATCCCGAGTTCGCGGCAAACTGGAGCGGCATGAAAAGCGCGGGACTCGTGCGGGGCGCGTACCACTTCTTTCGCCCGGAGCAGAACGCCGTCGCGCAGGCCAATCATTTTCTGCAAGTCGTCCAACTTGAGCCGGGCGATCTCCCGCCGGTCATTGACATCGAATTGAACGACGGCGTGACGGGCGGTGCGCTCATCGCGGGCGTCGGCAACTGGATTGACACGGTTGCCGAGGCCACGGGCATGACCCCGATGATCTACACCGCCGCCTACTTCTGGAACGAATACCTGAACGATGGCTTCGGCAAGTTTCCGCTCTGGCTCGCGCACTATACGAACGCCCCCACGCCGCAGCCGCTCCCGCGCGGCTGGTCGAACTGGACGTTCTGGCAATACTCGCAAAGCCTCCCCATGCCCGGCGTCGCCGGCGCGGCCGACCACAACCGCTTCAACGGCGCACAGGGCGACTTGCAGGCTCTCACGAAGCAGGCGACATAGAGGGAAAACGCGGAACGATGAACGCGGAACGATGAACCGGAAGACAGGAGACAGAATACAGAAGTCAGAATGAAGACGAGCGCATGTTTTATTCCGACTCCTGACTTCTGTCTCCTGACTTCTGTCTCCTGACTTCTGTCTTCCGCTTTTACTTCATCGTTCCGCGTTCCTCCTTCATCGTTTTTCTTCTCTGCCCGCGTCGGGTTATCCTATTCCCATGCCTTTTCAGCTTCGCTCGGAATTCAGCCCGCAGGGCGATCAACCGCAGGCCATCGAAGCGCTCGTCAGTGGCCTCGGCGACGGCCAGAAACATCAGGTGCTGCTCGGCATCACGGGGAGCGGCAAGACCTTCTCCGTCGCCTCCGTCATCCAGCGCACCCAACGCCCGACGCTCGTCATCGCCCACAACAAGACGCTCGCCGCGCAGTTGTATCAGGAGTTCAAAAACTTCTTCCCCGAAAACTCCGTCGAGTATTTCGTCTCTTATTACGACTACTATCAGCCGGAGGCTTACGTCCCGGCCGCCGACATGTACATCGAAAAGGAGGCGACCATCAACGAGGAGATTGATCGCCTCCGCCTCTCCGCGACGCGCGCCCTCTTCGAGCGCAGAGACGTGATCGTCGTCGCCTCCGTCTCCTGTATCTACGGCCTCGGCGACCCGGACGCCTACTACAACATGCTCCTCTTCGTCGAGCCGAACATGAAGATGACGCGCGACGCGCTCGTGCAGAAACTCGTCGAGTTGCAATACGAACGCTCCGACATCGAGTTCGACCGCGGCAGTTTTCGCGTGCGCGGCGACGTGGTGGAAATCTTTCCGAGTTATCAGGAGCAGGCTTATCGCATCGAACTCTGGGGCGACGAGATCGATTCCATCTCCACCATAGACCCACTGCTCGGCGAAGTCCTGCACAAGCACACCACGCGCCTGCCCATCTATCCGAAGACGCACTACGTGATGTCGAAGCCGACCATCAAACGCGCCATCAAGACCATCCGCGAAGAGTTGAACTGGTGGGAGCCGAAGCTCATACAGGAGGGCAAACTCGTCGAGGCGCAACGCCTGCACCAGCGCACCATGTACGACCTTGAGATGATCAAGGAGATGGGCTTCTGCCGCGGCATCGAAAACTACTCGCGCCACCTGACCGGAAAAAATCCCGGCGACCCGCCGCCGACGCTCCTCGATTATCTGCCGCGTGACACGATGGTCGTGATAGACGAATCGCACCAGACCGTCCCGCAGGTGCGCGGCATGTTCAACGGCGACCAGTCGCGCAAGCGCACGCTCGTCGAGTACGGTTTCCGGTTGCCCAGCGCGCTCGACAACCGCCCGCTCAACTTCGACGAGTTCAACGAGCGCATCGGTCAGGTCATCTACGTCTCGGCCACACCCGGCCCCTACGAACTGACGAAGACGGGCGGCGAAGTCGTCGAGCAGATCATACGCCCGACGGGCTTGACCGACCCGCAGGTCGTCGTCCGTCCCGTCAAAGGGCAGATTGACGATCTCCTCGAAGAGTGCCGCGTGCGCGCCGAACGCAACGAGCGCGTGCTGGTCACGACCCTGACGAAAAAGATGTCCGAGGATTTGACCGAGTATTTCACGGAGGTCGGCGTGAAAGTGCGCTACCTCCACTCGGACATCGAGACGCTCGAACGCATCAAAATTTTGCGCGACCTCAGGCGCGGCGAGTTTGACGTGCTGGTCGGCATCAACCTCCTGCGCGAAGGTCTGGACTTGCCCGAAGTCTCCCTCGTCGCCATCCTCGACGCCGACAAGGAAGGTTTCCTGCGCTCCGAGTCCTCGCTCATCCAGACCATCGGCCGCGCCGCGCGCCATTCGAGCGGCACGGCCATCCTCTACGCCGACCGCATCACCGATTCCATGAAGCGCGCGATTGACGAGACCGAGCGACGCCGCACCATCCAGCAGGACTACAACACGGAGCACGGCATCACGCCGCAGACCATCATCAAACCCATTGATGCCACGCTCGTCACCGCCTACGAGGCCGACTACTTCAAAGTGCCGCTCGAACTCGAAGCCTTCGAGGAATATTCGCGCGACAAAATTGACGGCACGATTGCGCGCCTCGAAGCCGAGATGCGCCACGCCGCCAAGCAGATGGAGTTTGAACGCGCCGCCGAACTACGCGACCGCATCAAGTACCTGCGCGAACGCGAACTGACGATGACCTGATCGCGGCGTATTGTGTGTTATGTCGTTCGATTCCGACTCGATCTTCACAGAGTCATCCAGAGGCCACATGTTTGAGCAAACACTTAGTTTCCCCTGTCCGAGTTGCAAAGAGATCATCAACGACAGAGCGGAACAATGTAAGTATTGCGGTGCGCCGATTGATAAGGCCGTGGCGCAATTCGCCGCCGAAGTCCAGAGCAAGGTGAATCAGGCCTACAGCGACGCCAGCTACTTGAAGACAGCGGCTTTTGCCATGTGGACATTACTTGCGATAAGCGTGATACCGTTCGTGCCTTTCGTGTTTTACGGCGCGGTCTTCATCTTTTTGGCGTTGATTGTCATGCTCGTCCGGTGGCAACTGAAGTTCAACAACATCAACACGCCCGACCCTGATTATCAAAAGGCCAGGCGCAATAAAAACATCGCCCTCGTTTTGTGGGTCGTAGCGATCCCCGGATTCATTCTCCGGGACCTTATTTATCTCGTCGTCGGAAACATGTTGAGTTAAGCGTGCCGGAAAAGTTTAATGCTGGAAAAGTTTAATGCTGACGAGATGCAATCCTATCTCGCCGACGCGAGCAACCTCGCGGGCGGGAGGGCGTCGCGCGTGGTGTTTCCTGAGACGGCGGAAGAAGCGGCGGGCGTGTTGGCCGAGGCTTCCGCCGGGGGCGTCGCGGTCACGGTGTCGGGCGCGGGCACGGGCGTCGTGGGCGGGCGCGTGCCGTTCGGCGGGCTGGTGCTTGCGACCGACAGGTTGAATCGCATCGGTGAGATTGTGGCCGAAGAAAAGGGCGGGCGCGTGACGGTTGAGGCGGGCGTGACGCTCGCGGATTTCCGGCGCGCGGTGGAGAGCCGACGCCTGTTGTACCCGCCCGACCCGACCGAGTGGAGTTGCTACATGGGCGGCACGGTCGTGACGAACGCTTCGGGCGCGCGCACGTTCAAGTATGGCCCGACGCGCCCTTATATACGCCGTCTGAAGATCGCGCTGGCGACGGGCGACGTGCTCTCGCTCGCGCGCGGCGAGGTGCGTGCCGACGCGGCGGGGCGTCTGCTGATTCCGCTCGGGGCGGGTCGCGCCGTCGAGGCGCAACTGCCCGCCTACAGGATGCCCCGGACGCGCAAGCATGCCGCCGGTTATTACGTCGAGCCGGGCATGGACGCCCTCGACCTGTTCATCGGCAGCGAGGGCACGCTCGGCGTCGTCGTCGAAATCGAGGCCGCGCTGCTGCCGAAACCGGCGGGCGTCCTCGGCGGCGTCGTCTTCTTTACGGAAGAGGAAAAACTTCTCGCCTTCGTCCGCGCCGCGCGCTCTGCTTCGCTCGCGACGCGCGCCGGAAATCCCCAAAACTCCGAACCACACGGCGGCGGGTTGGACGCCCGCGCGCTTGAGTTCTTCGACGCCGAAGCACTCAACTTCCTGCGTGAGAAATATCCGGGCATCCCCGCCGACGCACAGGGCGCGGTCTTCTTCGAGCAGGAGACGACCGAAGCGACGGAAGAACGATTGATGACAGCGTGGCTCGCGCTGCTCGAACAACATGAGGCCGCGCTCGACGCTTCCTGGTTCGCCACGGACGAGCGCGACCAGTCGCGCCTGCGCGAGTTTCGACATGCGCTGCCCGTGCTCGTCAACGAGTGGCTCGCGCGCCACGGGCAGCGCAAAGTCTCGACCGACATGTCCGTGCCCGACGAGGCGTTCGCAGCCATGCTCCGCTTCTATCAGGAACGCCTGCGCGCGAGCGGGCTGCAATACGTTATCTTCGGCCACATCGGCGACAACCACGTCCACGTCAACATCCTCCCGCGCGACGCAGGGCAGGCGGCCGAGGCGCGCGAGATTTACGGCCAGTTCATCGCCCGCGCCGTCCGTGTGGGCGGCACGATCTCGGCCGAGCACGGCGTCGGCAAGCTCAAACGCGACTACCTGCGCGCGCTCTACGGCGACGAAGCCTTACGCCAGATGGCCGCCCTCAAACGCGCCTTCGACCCCGCCTGCATCCTCGGGCGCGGCAACATTTTCGCGGAAGAACTTCTTTAAGTGACAGGTGACAAGTGACAGGTGACAGGATTATAACTTGCACTGTCTTGTCACCTGTCACCTGTCGCTTGTCACCATCTCTATGTTTCGTTTCACCACCGCAGGGGAATCTCACGGGCGCGCGCTCATCGCGATAGTTGAAGGTTTGCCCGCGGGCGTCCCCGTCGAGGCCGGATTGATCAACCGCGAACTTGAGCGGCGGCAGTGGGGCTACGGGCGCGGCGGGCGAATGAAGATCGAGCAGGATCGCGCGGAAATTTTGAGCGGCGTCCGCCACGGGCTGACGCTCGGTTCGCCGGTCGCTTTGATGATCGAGAATAAGGATTGGAAGAACTGGACAGACGTGATGTCGGCGGAGGCGCAGGAGATCGCGCCGGAGAGATCGCGCCGCGTGAAGCGTCCACGGCCGGGGCACGCAGACCTCGCGGGCGGTTTGAAATACGGCGCGCGGGATTTGCGCGACGTACTCGAACGCGCGTCGGCGCGCGAGACGGCGGCGCGTGTCGCCTGCGGCGCGCTGGCTAAGGCTCTGCTCGGCGCGTTTCAAGTGGAGATTCTGAGTCACGTCGTCGCGCTCGGCGGCGTGCCCGCCGCGCCGCTCCGTTTGAAGTGGGATGAGATCGCGGCGATCCCCGACGACGCGCCTCTTCGTTGCGGCGACGCTCGCGCGCAGGCGCGGATGGTCGAGTTGATTGACGAGACGCGGCGCGAGGGCGACACGCTCGGCGGCATCTTTGAGGTCGTCGCGCGCGGCCTCGTCGCAGGATTAGGCGCGCACACATCGTGGGGAGAGAAATTGGACGGGCGGCTGGCGCAGGCGTTGATGTCTATTCCGGCGGTGAAGGCCGTCGCCATTGGCGCGGGCGTGGAGGCGAGCGCGCTCGCCGGGTCTGAGGTACACGACGAGATCAATTACGACGCAGATGCGCGCGCGTTCACGCGCCCGACGAACCGCGCGGGCGGCCTTGAGGGCGGCATCACGAACGGGGAAGAGTTGCGCGTCAGCGGCCATCTCAAGCCGATCTCCACGCTCAGGCGCGCGCTGCGCTCCGTGGACATAGACACGAAAGAGGAGGAGGCCGCCGCCTTCGAGCGTTCCGACGTGACGGCCGTCCCGGCGGCGGGCGTCATCGGCGAAGCGATGGTCGCGCTCGTCCTCGCACGCGCCATGCGCGAGAAGTTCGGCGGCGACAGCCTCGCCGAGATGCGCCGCAACTTCGACGGCTATCGCGCGCAGTTACGCGCGTATTAAGTATGGAAGCGACCTTAATAATTTAGTAGCATCCGAGTGTTATGATACTTGATCTATGAGGATAAATTATGATGAGCGCGTTTAAAGAGAATTTCATAGTTGATGAAAATGGGTCTCGCGTCGGAGTCGTGCTCAATATCGCCGACTACCGGAAGCTGCTCGAAGATTTGGAGGAGTTGGATGCTATCCGCGCCTATGATGAGGCAAGAGCTTCGGGCGATGAAGCTATTCCATTTGAAGAAGCCATTGCGGAAATCGAGCAGAGGCGCGGGTGACGTATCGCGTTTCAATCTTACGGCGTGCTCTGAAAGAGTTGGAGCAACTTCCTGCCGAGCACTATGCGCGCGTACGAGACGCCATCCGCCATCTTGCCTCCGATCCGAGACCGGCAGGTTGCCTTAAACTGACCGCCCGCGAAGGCTGGCGCATACGTGTGGGCGTCTATCGTGTCATTTACAACATTGACGACAGGCAGCAGTTGGTGACGGTGCTAAACATCGGACACCGCCGGGATATTTATTAGCGTAAAGATAATTTTTCAAGACCCGGCGATGCGGCGGTAGCGGGCTTCGACGAGCATGTAGAGGCCGTAGGCGGCGAGGCCGAGGGCGACCGCGCAGAGCAGCCATTTGCCGTAGGATTGCTGGATGAGGACTTGGAGCGCACCGTCCAGTCCCTTCACTTCCGACGAGTCGTAGTGCAGCGCGGCCTGTATGAGGAAGCCGCCGACCATCAGGAAGACGATGCCCCGCGCGATGAAGCCGAAGCGTCCGCTGCGCGTCGCCCAGAGGACGCCGCGCTCGCTCATCTCGCCGATCTTCAAACGCTTACGAAACTTCGCCGCGTAACCCTTGTAACACTGGTAGAGGCCGTAACCCATCACGGAGAGGCCGGCGAGGACGACCAGCCAGTTGCCGTAAGGGTACTCCATTACGCTCGCCGTCCAAGATTCCGCTGCGCTCGGCCTGCCGTCCTCTTCCGCGCCGAAGACGATGCGCGCCGCCGAATAGGCGAGACCGGCGTAGACGAGTCCGCTGCCGGTGTAGCCGAGGCGCAGGGCGATGCCTTTGGCCTTCGTCCCCTTATCGTCGGCGTCGGTGATGGCCTGCACCCAGCGCCAGATGACGTAAGCGACGAGGCCGAAGGCGACGATACCGAGCATGATCCGGCCGAAGGGTTGCCGCGCGATTGAGCGCATCGCGCCCTGCGTGCCCGTCGCCTCGCCGCCCATCCCCAACGCCGCCTGCGTCGCAATCGCGCCCACCACGATGTAGACGATACCCTTCGCCGCGTAGCCGAAACGCGCGAGGCGTTCCACCCACGGGTGCTTCCCGACCTTCTCCGCCACTTCACCCGCCGCCTCTTTTACATCCTCGATTGCCGAATCAGTCTGTCCCATTCGTTTGTAACCAGTCCCTCGCGCGTCAATTTCGTTGAAATGATGCTAACACCGATCCGAAGTCGCTTGAAAGATGAAACGCAACTCCGGCCGGCGCGCCCCCGGTTCGACGCCACGGTGTGAGGCGCACATCCGGCGGTTAATATCACGTTTAACGGGATGTGAAATGCTTGGGACGAAAAGCCGCCGCGCGCCGCATCGTTTGATCAAGATTATGAAATGTCGCGCCACGAGGCTCGACGCGCGACGCTGTCAGACCGACGCCAGGTTCAGACTTCGCCTCTTGCCCGGCGGACGCTTTTTCAACTACAGTGCGCGCGGAAGCTTTTGTTATATACGCTCTCGCGGTAGTGGTTGCGGCGAGGGCATTTCAGTTGCACCGGCCAGAGCGCGCCGTTTCGCATGACGCAGACGTGGGTCAATCCGCCGGCGGACACGCCCCTCGCCGACGGCGAGGTTCATCTCTGGCGCGCGTCTCTGGCGCAGACGCCGGACGCCCTCAGCCGACTCCACTCGACGCTTTCCCCCGACGAGTCGGCGAAGGCCGCGCGCTACCACTTCCCGCGC
>DATHAZ010000007.1:0-22879 GCA_035296445.1 Pyrinomonadaceae bacterium
ACTCCCTTCAACCGGCTGTTTGATCCAGACCGAACTCGGCGCGCACCGCGCCGCCGCCTTCGATCTGGCCGCCGCCTGCTCCGGCTTCCTCTACGGGCTGACGCTCGCCAACCAGATGATCCGCGGCGGGCAGGCGCGCTACGCGCTCATCATCGGCGCGGAAGTTCTGACGCGCTACGTCGATTACACGGATCGCTCGACCTGCGTTATTTTCGGCGACGGCGCGGGCGCGGCCTTGCTCGGCGCGTCCGACCGGGACGAGCGCGGCATCCTGGGCACGCGCATCCGCTCCGACGGACGCTTCGCCGAACAACTCTACGCGCCCGGCGGCGGCACGCGCCTCGGTATCTCCGCCGAAAACGTTGCTTCGGGGCAGCACTACTTCCGCATGAAGGGGAACGAGTTGTTCAAGGTGGCCGTGCGCTCGATGGCCGATGTGTCGCGCGAGGTGCTGGAAGAGGCCGGCTACAAGGGAGCGGACGTGAAGCTGTTCATTCCGCATCAGGCCAACCAGCGCATCACGGACGCCGTGGCGAACAATTTGAAAGTTGACAGCGGAATCGTCTATTCCAACATCGCCATGCACGGCAACACTTCTTCGGCCTCGATCCCGATTGCGCTCGACGAGTGCGTCGAGCAGGGGCGCGTCAGCGAGGGCGACCTCGTGCTGCTCGCCTCCTTCGGCGGCGGCGTCACGTGGGGCGCGGTCTTGATGCGCTGGTAAGGTAAGAAGAAGGGGAAAAGGGGAAGCGGAAAGGGAAGGGGGAAAGGAAGAAATCTGTTTTCCATCTTCCCCCTTTCCCCTTTCCCCTTCACCCAGATTTCAAATGACTGTCGCATACATTTTCCCGGGTCAGGGATCGCAATTCGCGGGGATGGGGCGCGAACTGGCCGAACGTTACGCGGCCGCGCGCGACGTGTTCGCAGAGGTCGACGACGCGCTCGGCTTTTCGCTCTCCGGGCTCTGCTTCGAGGGGCCGGAAGCAGCCTTGCAGTTGACGGAAAACACGCAGCCAGCGATCCTGACTGTCTCGATTGCGGTCTTGCGCGCGATGGAAGCGGAAGGGTTGCCGTCGCCCGCCTTCGTCGCCGGGCACAGTCTGGGCGAATATTCGGCGCTCGTCGCGGCCGGGGCGCTCGCGCTCAAGGATGCGGTGCGGACAGTACGTGCGCGCGGCCTCTACATGCAGGAGGCCGTGCCGGTGGGCGTCGGGGCGATGGCGGCCATCCTCGGCGCGGACGCTGAGATGGTCAGTGAGGCGTGCCGCGAGGCGGCGGAAGGCGAGGTTTGCAGTCCGGCCAATATCAACTCGCCGAAGCAGATCGTGATCGCCGGGCATGCGGGCGCGGTCGAACGCGCGATGGAGATGTTGAAAGCGCGCGGAGCGAAACGCGCCATCAAGTTGCCCGTCAGCGCGCCGTTTCATTGCGAGCTGATGCAGCCCGCGCGGGATCGTCTGGCCTCAGACCTGGGGCAACTGGAATTCGCGGATTTGCGCGCGCCGCTCGTCTGTAACGTCGATGCGGTTGCGATCCGCGACGTGGGAGAAGCGCGCTCTTGCCTTGTGCGTCAGGTCACGTCTCCGGTGCGCTGGCTGGAGTCGGTGCAATTTCTGGCAGGCGCGGGCGTCGAGACGTTCGTCGAGGTTGGCCCCGGCAAAGTTCTCGCCGGGCTCGTGCGCCAGACTCTTACCGGCGCGCACTGCTTAAACGTCGCAGACCCGGCGAGCCTCGAAGCCGCGCGCGCCGCGCTCTTGCAGAGCGAGGCCACGGGCGGTGGCAATTAACGTGCGAGCGTGTTTTAATTTGCGCTTAACACCAAGACCAAGTTTTTCTATTTTTTATTTGACCGAAGGAGCAGAACTACGATGCCCACGCAAGCAGACATCGAGATTAAAGTGAAACAGATCATTGTGGACGAACTCGGCGCGGACGAAAATGAGGTGACGCCGAACGCACGCTTCATTGACGATCTGGGCGCCGACTCGCTCGACACCGTCGAACTCGTCATGCGTTTCGAGGAGGAGTTCGGCATCGAGATTCCCGACGAGGACGCCGAGAAAATTCAGAGCGTGCGCGACGCCTACAACTATATAGATCAGCATTTGAACAAGGCGTAGGACGGGCGCGGCCGGAGTCTCAGCGCGCGCCGCACGGCGGCGTGTCAGCACGACTCGCCCGCCGCCGTTTTACTCCGGCAGGAAATCTCCGTCGCCTTAGAAGTCGCGCGCATCCCGTAGGGTCGCTCGCCTCCGCCGGTGCGACGGCACAAGCAATCCCTCGGAGGGAGGAGCAGTAATTTGAAACGTCGCGTCGTAGTTACGGGACTCGGCCTCGTCACTCCCGTCGGTTTGACAGTTGAATCCACCTGGGCTGCCCTGTTGCAAGGCCGCAGCGGCGTGGGCTATATCGAGAAGTTCGATACGACGAAGTTCCCGGTTAAGATCGCGGCCGAGATCAAGGAGTTCGACCCGCTCAAGTTCATCGAGAAAAAGGAAGCGCGCAAGATGGGCGCGTTCATCCACTACGCTATCGCCGCCTCGGACGAGGCGATCTACGACAGCGGTCTCATCGAGCGGGGGCAAAAGTTCGGCGCGGACGTGTCGGAGCGCGTCGGCACGTACATCAGCAGCGGCATCGGCGATTTCTGGGCTATCGAACGCGAGCACTCCAAACTTCTCGACGACGGCCCCGGCCGCGTGTCGCCCTTCTTCATCCCTTCGGCCATCGTCAATCTCGCCGCGGGGCAGGTCTCCATCCGCTCCGGCGCAAAGGGGCCGAACTCGGCCACGGCCACGGCCTGCGCCGCGGGCGCGCACGCCATCGGTGACAGTTTCAGGATCATCGAGCGCGGCGATGCAGACGTGATGATCTGCGGCGGCGCGGAGTCGGCCATCACGCCGATGAGCGTCGCGGGATTCGCCGCGATGCGCGCCCTCTCGACGCGCAACGACGATCCGTCTCATGCCTCGCGCCCCTTCGAGCGCGACCGCGACGGCTTCATCATCGGCGAGGGCGCGGGGATCATGATCCTCGAAGAACTGGAGTTCGCCAAAGCGCGCGGGGCGAAGATTTACGCGGAACTCGTCGGCTACGGCGCGACGGCCGACGCCTTCCACATCACCATGCCGGACGAGACCGCTTCCGGCGCGATCCGCGTCATGCAGATGGCGATGCGCGACGGCGGAGCGCAGCCCGAGCAGGTTGACTACATCAACGCGCACGGCACTTCCACGCCCTACAACGACAAATTTGAAACGCTCGCCATCAGGAAAACTTTCGGCGCGCACGCCGACCGGCTCGCAGTCAGTTCGACGAAATCCATGACGGGACATCTGCTCGGCGCGGCGGGCGGCATCGAAGCCGTCTTCTCCGTCCTCGCCATCACGCGCAACATGCTTCCGCCGACGATCAACTACGTCAACCCCGACCCCGAATGCGATCTCGACTACGTGCCGAACGAAGCCCGCGAGGCGCACGTCAACTACGCACTCTCGAACAGCTTCGGGTTCGGCGGCACGAACGCAGCGTTACTCTTTAAACGTTTCGAGGAATAGGAAAGCCGTTAGCTATTAGCTGTTAGCCGTTAGCAAAAAACTTGCTTGGCTAATAGCTAACAGCTAACAGCTAATAGCTTCAATATGAAAATCATCGTGCTCATGAAGCAGGTCGCCAACAAGGACGCGATCCTGCGGATCAACAAAAGCGAGACATGGATCGAGGAGGGCGACCTCTCCTACGAAGTCAACGAGTCGGATGGTTACGCGCTCGAAGAGGCTCTGCGTCTGAAAGAGAAGCACGGCGGCGAGGTCGTCGTCTGCTCGCTTGGGCCGCAGCGCGTCAAGAGCGTCATCAAGGACGCGCTCGCGCGCGGGGCTGATCGCGCGATCCACATCGTCGCCTCCGACGATACGGCTCACCTCGGGCCATACGCGGCGGCGAAAGTTTTGTCCGAGGCGATCAAAGACGAGCAGGCCGATCTCGTCCTGACCGGCCTGCAATCCGACGACAACGGTTTCGCGCAGACGGGCGTGATCCTCGCGGAGTTGTTGGGACTCCCGCACGCGACCATCGTCATCGAGGTTGACGCGTCGGGCGAGGGGTTGCGCGTGAAGAGGGAACTTGAGAGCGGCTGGTATCAGTGGTACGCGATGACGCGCCCCGCGCTGCTCACGATCCAGTCCGGTATCAGCCAGATTCGCTACGCGACTCTGAAGGGCATCATGGCGGCCAAGAAGAAAGAGATCAAAGAACTCGCGCCCTCCGCCGATGCCGTGAGCGCGGCCGCGCACCAGCGAATCACGAAAATTTACTTCCCGCAAAAGACCAAGCAGACGCAGTTCCTCGGCGAAGGCGACGCCAAAGCCGGGGCGGCGCAACTCGCGGAGAAATTACGAACCGAAGCCAGAATATTTTAAGAAGCGATTAGCTGTTAGCTGTTAGCGATTAGCCGGACAGGTTGATTTGCTAACAGCTACCAGCTAATCGCTAACAGCTAACAGCTAAATTATGCCAAACGGAATACTAGTTTTCGCAGAGCACCGTGGGGGTGCGTTCAACAAAACCTCATTCGAGGCTATGGCCGCCGCACAGCAACTCGGCGCGTCGCTCGGCCAACCCGTCTCGGCGGTCGTGCTCGGCACGGACGCCTCGCGTGCGTCGGAAGTCGCGGCTTATAAACTCGACAAAGTCGTCTCGGTCGAGAATCCGAAGTTGGCCGACTACACGCCTGACGGCTACGCCGACGCGATGGAGCGAGCCGTGCGCGCGCTCGACCCGCAGTTCGTCATCATGCCGCACACCTATCTCGTGCGCGACTACGCGCCGAAACTCGCGGCTCGCTTCGGCAAGGATTTAATCAGCGATTGCGTGCGCGCCACTGTGGCAGACGGCGCGGTGACATTCTCGCGGCGCATTTTTCAGGGAAAGATTGACGCGGATGTGGAGGCGAACGGCGAGCCTCCCGTGTTCGCCACGTTCCAGTCGGGCGCGTATCGCGCGGATCAGGCTGAACGCGGCGCAGAGGCGGCGGCGGTAGAGTCTCTGCAAGTCGAAGTGGGCGAAGTGAGGATGCAGCCGGAAGAGCCTTTCCAGGAGGTGAAGCAGGCCGTTGACCTGACGAAAGCCGACACCATCATTGCCATTGGCCGTGGCATCAAGGGGCAGGAACACATCGCGCTCGCGCAGCAACTGGCCGACCTGCTGGGCGGCGAGATCGCGGCCTCTCGCCCCATCTGCGACGCCGGGTGGCTGCCGATTGATCGGCAGATCGGGTCTTCTGGTCAGACCGTTACGCCCAAACTCTACATCGCGCTCGGCATTTCGGGCGCGATCCAGCACCTCGTCGGCATGAAGAACGCGAGCACCATCGTCGCCGTCAACAAAGACCCGGAAGCGCCCATCTTCGACATCGCAGACTATGGCATCGTCGGCGATCTCTTCGAGGTCATTCCGGTGCTGACCGAAGAGATTAAAAAACTCAAAGGCTGACGGCGCATCTGCAAGGCGAGTTTGAGTTCGATCACTCTACGAGAAGCGGCGCGTTCATGGCGTGCCGCTTCTAACTTTTTCAGGAAGTGAGATGCGCGCCTTTACAGCGCGCGCAGATCGTTTAAAACTTCGGCGGGCTTCCACTCGTTGCCTCGATACAGTTTATAAAGTTTGCCGTCCGGCGCGATGATTGCGGTGCGCAACGAGTGATCGATCTGCGCGCCTTCCTGCTTATAGAGCAGGCCGAAAAAATTAGCCACGCGCTGAATCTCTGCCGGCTCGCCCGTCGCGAATTCCCAGGATTCAAACTTTTCGCCCTGATAATTTTCCGTGTGCGCCGCGCCGTAGCTGCGCAAGACCTTCGGGGTGTCATATGCCGGATCGAGCGTGATGCTGAGCAGGCGCACGCCCTCGCGCAGTTCCGGCGACTTGTTCAACTCGCGATTGATCGCGGCGAAGTTGTTGCTCATCAAAGTGCAGTAATCAGGCAGGGGGCAACGCGTGTAGATGAACGTTAAGACGAGCGCCCGCCCGCGATACTGTTGCAGATTGATCTGTTTGCCGTCCTGATTGACGAGCTTTGCGTCGGGAGGGGTTGCGCCGATTTCGGGTTCGGTCGGCCCGTCGGTCGGCGTTCCCGTTGTGGCAGCCGTGGGGATGGCCTGAGTGATGATCGGATTTTCCAGACGCGTCCGCTCGGCGTCCACCACGAGCGTCGCCTGTATCGTATCGCCCGCCCGCATCACGTCGAAGGCGCCGTCTTCCCGCAGCGTGAAGGGCATCGTCATCGGTTCCATGAAACCGGGCACTTCCTCGTGCTGGATAACCACTTGTTGCTGCGCCTTGTTGAAAGAGACGATCTTGCCCTTCAACTCGTATCGCTGAGCGCGACTCTCGTCAGGCGTTTGCGCACACCCCGCGAGGAGCGCGCACACGGTTGCTAACAGAACGAGCGGCCAGGCGCGCCCGCTTATACCCGTTGTCTTATGTCTCATAAATCATGCCGCCAATGGATAACATCAAAATAAAATTCTTGCGTAACACATCCTTTGTATAACACGCTTCAAATCAAGTCTTCCAATGGCCGCGGGCTGAGAGGGGTAACGGGCGATAATTCCCGGAGACGGTTGCCGCCCGCGACTCTGTAAAGGCCACAATAATTATTGCTTTTCACGCAAAAATGAGAGTAGGATGCTTCGTGACAAAGTCTAAAAAGGCCAACCCAGTGTGGCGCGAAGTCGGATTTGTAAGTCCTTTGCGCACAACAAAGTTGGCCTCACCGAGAAGCGGGGTTATGGAGCATGTGAGTTGTGCGAAGGGCAACCCAACTCACATGTCCCGGCGTCTAGTGTAAATCTCTGAACGTCGGAACGAGAGAGAGATAGCCCTTATGAGTAGCCGGAGTTAGCTTAAGGCAAAAGCAAATCCATTTGCAGAAATAATCGAACCACTTCGTAAAACTCATCAAAGTAGCTGGACTCCTCACCAGCTTCCGCGATGTTTGACTCCGGCATAGCTCCAGACACCGTCATGGTAGACGCGGTTTGGGGCGGCTTGTGGCCGGTGCCGATCCAGCCTTCTTCGCCTAACGCAAATGTTGAGAAGGCTGCTGTTAAAAGGGCGATGGCGCAAATTCGGCGTACTGTTCGCATTGAGATTCTCCTGAGGTGAAATGCTGCCGGCGTTTATCACGCTGAAGCTATCTGGCAAAGTTGAAGGCGCATCATATCACCTTCGGGTAAAAAATTCGCGTTTCTGCAAGAATCCTGACTAAGGAGTGTAAGCTTAAACCTCACATGAACTTAACGGCCACGCTGCTTCACCAAATTGACGAAATCGGGCGCACTCCCGAATCACAGGCACAACTCCGCTGCAAGCTCGCGCAGGAATTAGAAAATGCCGGGAATTTCGAAACCGCGACGCAGGCATTAGGCTCTTTATGGGAGGGAATAGGTGTGCATCCTGACCTGAGAGGCTTTGAACAGCATACTCAGGCCGTGATTTTATTGCGCGTGGGGGTGTTGAGCGGATGGTTGGGCAGCGCGCAACAGGTCGCAGGTTCACAAGACGCGGCGAAAGATTTAATCAGCGAAAGCCTCTCGCTCTTCGCCTCGCTCGGTGAAACCGGCAGGGCAGTGGAGGCGAAAATTGAGTTGGCGTGGTGTTACTGGCGCGAAGGTTGTTACGACGAGGCGCGTGTCATGCTCCGGCAGGCTGTGGATGACGTGCCCGATTCCGAGCTTGAGTTAAAAGCTCTCGCTCAGGTGAGACGCGCGGAGGTCGAGCGTTCTGCCGCGCGCCACAGGGATGCGCTTACGATCCTGCTCGATGCCGCGCCCCTCATCAGGCAGTGCGAAAGCCACGCCCTGAAAGGCAAATTCCACAGCACGCTGGCCGGAACATGGGAATCCATCGGCGTGGCCGAGAAACGCCCGGATTACATTGACAATGCTTTGATCGAATTGACGGCGGCCAGCTTCCATCTGGAAGAGGCGGGGCATACGCATTACCTTGCGAGTGTGGAAAACAATTTAGGCTTCTCGCTCTTCCGCGCCGGACGCTTCGACGAAGCCTTCGAACATCTTGAACGCGCGCGCCGACTCTTCATCCGATTGAAGGACGGGGTGCGCGCCGCGCAGGTTGACGAAACGCGCGCCCGTGCCCTGCTCGCGCAGGGTTGCAACTCCGAGGCCGAGCGAATCGTCCGCGCCGCCGTGCGTGCCCTGGAACGCGGCGACGAGCAAGCCTTGCTGGCCGAGGCTCTGATTACACACGGCATCGCCCTCACGCGACTTGAGCGGCGCGCGCAGGCGCGCGACACATTCCGGCGCGCGGTCGCCATCAGCGAGCAACTCAACGACCGCGAAGGCGCGGGCTGCGCCCTGCTCAACATCTTCGAGGAACTATCGCATGATTACGCGCGGGAAGAGTTGCAAGCCATCTACGTGCGCGCCGACGAATTGCTTTCTCAAACACAGCAACCCGAATTGCTCTCGCGCCTGCGCGCCTGCGCCCGCCACCTCCTCGTGCCGCCCGTGAAGTCTGAGAAGCCGGCCGAGTTCAGCGCTCGTAAGTTCGTCCACGGCTCTGAAAAGACCGCGAGTTTATTACAAGAGGCGAGCCTCGTCGCGCGTGGCGAAGGCTCGGTTTTACTGAGCGGCGAGACGGGGACGGGAAAAGACGTGCTGGCGTGTCTGATCCACGAATGGAGCGGCCGTGGCGGTCGTTTCGTCGCGCTCAACTGTGCGGCGCTCTGCGACACGCTCATCGAGTCGCAACTGTTCGGCCACAAGAAGGGAAGTTTCACCGACGCGTCGGAAGATTATGCGGGCACCGCGCTCGAAGCCGAGGGCGGCACGCTTTTCCTTGACGAAATCGGCGAGCTGAGTCCGGCGCATCAAGCCAAACTGCTGCGCTTGATTGACCACGGGGAAATTTATCCGCTTGGGAGCTCGTTGCCCGTGCGCGTCAACGTGCGCATCATCGCGGCGACCAATTACGACTTGAGGCAACGCGTGACCCGCAGCCTTTTTCGCGCAGACCTCTTCTACCGCTTGAACGCTTTTCACCTCGAACTGCCGCCACTCAGGGAGAGACCCGAAGACATCCCCGCGCTCGCGCGGCATTTTATCGCCGAGGCGCAGAAGCGTTATCACAAGCAGCTTAATTTCACTCCCGAAAGTTTGGCGGCGATGACCGGCCTGCCTCTGCGCGGCAACGCGCGCGAGTTGCGCATCCTCATCGAGCGAACCTTCATCACGGCCGAGGAGGGTACGATCATCACGGCGGAAGCGGTTGAGACGGTCGCGCTCAGGCTGACGAACAAGTCTAATTTAGCCGCTGCGTGGTCGGGCTGTTCGCTCGAAGAAGAGGTTCGCGCCTACGAGCGCAATTTGATCCGGCTCGCGCTGGACACAGCGGGCGGAAGCATCACGCGCGCCGCGCGCCTCCTCAACATCTCGCACCAGGGCCTCGCCTACATCGTCAACGGGCGGCACAACGATCTGCTCGCCCTGCGAAAACCGACGCGCACGCGTCGTGTGAGTCTCATGCGACCCGAAAATAAACCGAAATCTCAACGCAAAGTGCGGCATTGAAACTCATTTACGAACACGCGCTGGACGTAGAAGTCCCGCAACTGAATCGGTACGCTCTGCAAAATATCTTGCAAAATTAGTTAAAATCCATCCTGCCCGTTGTTACACGGTGAGGGCATGTGCGCGCCGTGTAAATTATTACCACCTCAAAATATCTTCTCCGGCACGCAATCCCGCGCCCGCCCGTTTCCCACGGCGATACCCTGATAAATCGCGGAGTTCTACCGGCCGGCGGTTTCAGGAGTAGGGACATTGAACGTAAGGAACGATTGTTGCTGCACGTGCAACCGAGGCGGGTTCCGGGTTTCTATCTGACGCGACTCGCGTAATCTTCTTACCAACCTCACCCTGGAGAAGGAAGGTGCTTTAATTTGCAGCAGACTAGAATTCTATACGCCGAGGACTATGATTTAGTCCTCTTCACGGTCAAACAGTTATTAGAACTCGAAAGTTGGCAGGTGGATATTTGTCGCGACGGCGCGGCGGCATTGAAGAAACTCGAAAGCGACGAGCACTATGATTTGATCATCCTCGACGCGCAACTGCCGGGCGAGAACGGCTTGTCGCTGGTACATCGGGCACGTCAACTCGCACACCGTCGCCGCATCCCGATCATCCTGTTTACGGGCAGCATCAGATACGACGAAGCGTTGGCCGCGGGCGCTGACGCTTTTTTGAATAAGCCGACCGGGTTGAAAGACCTGATCGCCACGTGCAACTCCCTGCTGGACATGAAAAACGGAAGCGGGAACGACACCAGCGAGTTGCACAAGTTGGTTGGCAACGGCGGCCGTTGAATAGTAGAGAATGCTCCGGCGGCGCGCGAGCCGAAGTCTTCGTAAGGGGAAATTTTTCCGGTAAATTTACGCGTTTAATCGTTCCCTCACCAGCATTAATAAAGAAGGCCGCGTAAAGGCGAAAGGCTCGCGGGTGGTGCAAACTGCCCGCGAGCCTTTCGCCTTTACGCGCGCGAAGAGTTTTTAAAAGACTCGAATAATTCAGAAGTCTTCAGCTCGCTCCGTCCCGCCGTGCCTGATCGAGTGTTGATGAAATATGATAGGATGCCTCGATCCTTTCACCGTCTATGCTGACCATGAATGAAGAGAAGCGTCGCGCCAAAATTCTCGACGGGGCGCGTGTGGCCGAAGCGATCAAGCGTGAAGTGGCCGACGAGGCGGCGCGCTTGATGGCCGAGCATGGGTATGCGCCGTGTCTCGTAGCGGTGCGCGTAGGTAACGACCCCGCGTCGGCCGTATACGTGCGCAATAAGGTGCGCACCAGCGAATCATTGGGACTTCGCTCCGAGCACCACGAACTGCCCGAAGAGACCACGACGGTTGAGTTGCTGGCCGAGATCAAAACGCTCAATGCGCGCGACGATGTTGACGGCATACTCGTCCAGTTGCCGTTGCCGCGCGGCGTGGACGAGGCGTGCGTCATCGAAGCGATTGACCCGGCGAAGGACGTTGACGGTTTTCACCCGATCAACGTCGGGCGTCTGACGCTCGGGCGTTCGGGGTTCGCGCCCTGCACGCCCGCCGGCATCATCGAATTACTAAAGCGCGAGGGCATCCAAATCAGCGGCCGGCGCGCCTGCGTCGTCGGCCGCAGCCACATCGTCGGCCGCCCGCTCGCGCAACTCTTGCTGCAACACGACGCCACCGTCACCATCTGCCATTCGCGGACGCCTGAACTGGCGTCGTTGACGAGACAGGCCGACATTCTCGTCGCGGCGGTCGGGCGTATCGGCCTGATTCGCGCGGAGCATGTGAAGCCGGGGGCGACCGTGATTGACGTGGGCATGAACAAACTCACGGATGTCGAAACGGCCAGGGAATTTTTCGGCGCGAACGCTTCGGCGCGCATCGAAGCGATAGGAAAGCGCGGGTTTACACTCGTGGGCGACGTTCATCCGGCAGAAGTGGAAGCAGTGGCTGGCAGCCTGACGCCGGTGCCGGGCGGGGTGGGGCCATTGACGGTGGCGATGCTCATGCGAAACACTCTGACGGCTGCGCGTCTCAGGCGCGGGCTTTCTTGAAGCATGGCGATGTTGCGCGCGGGACTCACAGGTTCAATCGCCGTCGGCAAGTCTTTCGTCTCGTCGGTGCTCACCGAATTGGGATGTCACGTGCTCGACGCCGACCAGACCGCGCGCGAGGTGGTTGCGCCGGGCAGCGCGGGGTTGCAGGCCATCACAGACACTTTCGGCGGCGAAGTCTTACAGCATGACGGCACGCTTGATCGTGCCAAACTCGGTGCGATAGTCTTTAGCGACGAGACGAAGCGCGCGCGTTTGAATGCGATTCTTCACCCTCTGATCATCGAGGCGCAGGACGCCTGGCTGCATCGCTGTGCAGCGCAAGACCCGCAGGGCGTCGGCGTCGTGGATGCCGCGTTGATGATCGAGACGGGCAGCTACAAACGATTTGATAAGTTGATCGTGGTGTACTGCCGCCCAGAGTTGCAACTCGAACGTTTGATGAAACGCGACGGGTTGACGGTGGAGGAAGCCGCTCGACGCATCGCCTCGCAGATGCCGCAGGAAGAGAAAAAGAGTTTCGCGGATTATCTGATTGACACTTCCGGCGGTTTCGAGCAGGCACGCGAGCAGACCTACGCGGTTTATGAGCATCTGAAGGCGTTAGCGACCGAGGCTTGATGCCTGCAAAAGATTAATGAAGAAGAGACACCAGCCAGCTTTGAGTTTTCGCCGGACGCATTGGCGCGCGATCCTTGCCGTGTGCCTGGCCGTGAGTCTGACGGTCGCAAGCGGCGGTTGCTTTTCAAGTGACGAAGGCGAAACGTATTACGGTCAGGTCAGCGTGCCTGTGCGTCAGGAGTTTCGTTGGAGCGACGGCGGGTTGCCGCAGGTCTTCGACCCGGCTCTCGCCGCCGCTCCGCCCGACACGGACGTTGTGCGCGCGATGTTTGAAGGGTTGACGGAATACGATGCGCGTTCTCTGAAACCCATTTCGGGCGTGGCGATTCGTTGGGACTCAGCCGCCGAAGATCGGGAGTGGACTTTTCATCTACGGCACGACGCGCGCTGGTCGAACGGCGAACCAGTGACGGCGCACGACTTCGTTCATTCCTGGCAGCGCACGCTGCAACTTGGCGAACGCGCACCCCACGCGAAACTTTTAGCCAACATTGAGGGCGCGCAGGTCAATGCGACGGCTCGCCCGCTTCTCACGTTGCCGCCCGTGAGCAGGGATGAAAGCGCGGCAAACGGGGCGGCGCAAGTTGCCACGCCGGAGGCCAGCCCCGTTCCGGCGAAGGTCGAACTCGGTGTCGTAGCTCTCGACGATTTCACTTTGAGAGTGCGTCTGCAAAGACCGGATAAAAACTTCCCCTCGCTCGTCGCCCATCCTGTGTTTCGCCCGGTGCATAAGACGAAGGGCGCGCAGGAGGTTGACCCTGGGGACGCACCCGAGGCTGCCGAAGAAGAACGCGCAGGCCGCGAAACGCGGCCGCAGCAGGCTCGACCAATCATCTCGAACGGGGCGTTCAACCTGAGCACGCAGGCTGATGACGGCGTGGTGCTCGAACGCGCGGACAGCTACTGGAACGCGAAGATCGTCGCGCTCGAACGCGTCCGCTTCGTCGCCTCCAAGGATGCCGAAGCCGCGCTGTCGGCCTATCGCGCGGGCGAAGTTGACGCCGTCACGAATGTCAACATCGAACCGCTCGCGATGAAACTGCTCACGCCTTATAAAGATTTTCGGCGCGCCACATTCGGGGCGTTGACCTTCTACGATTTCAATACCACGCGCGCGCCCTTCGACGACCGGCGTGTGCGCCGCGCGCTATCCCTCGCCGTTGATAGACAACGCCTCAGCGCGGACACGCTCGGCGGCGCGACCGAGGCCGCCGTCAAGTTTTTACCTTCGACCGGAGATGATGGCAAAGACAACCCGGAGGCGAGAGATCATGGGCTGGGTTTCGACGCCGACGCCGCGCGTCGCTTGTTGGCCGAAGCTGGCTTCGAGGGCGGAAACAATTTCCCGCGCGTGCGCCTGCTGGTGAATCGCAACGAGCAGCATCGCGCGGTGGCCGTCGCCGTCGCTGCAATGTGGCGCAACGTGCTCGGTGTGGAAACCGAGATCGTATTGCGCAACTGGGACGAATACGAAGCGGCTCTGCGCAGCGGCGATTACGACGTGGCGCGTCGCAGCATGGTCATGCAGACGGTTGACGAGGAGAGCAACATGCTCGCCATGTTCAACCCCGAGAGGTTGAATTTCGTGGCAGGTTCCGAGGTGAGCGGCGGTGGCGGCGCGGAGGCGAACGCTTCACCCACGCCGCGCGCGGACGTTCGCGGCGACGCAACATCCACGGACGCGCCGCCCGCTCCTTCGCCGTCTAAAAGCACGCCCCCGCGCATTTTGTCGGAACAGCAGGGGCTCGAAGAACTGCCCGCGATCCCGATCTATTTCGCGTCCTCTTACGCGCTCGTCAAACCTTACGTCGCGGGCTTCGACGCAAACCTGCTCGACGCGCCTTCCCTGCAACACGTGCGGATTGACACCAACTGGCAGCCGCCGAAACGCGATTCAACCATCAGAATCGTCAGCAACCGTCTGACCGGTCGTTAAGCGATTCGCCGCCGGCCTCCTTCACGATTCGGCACGGACACACATTCTATGAGCCACGCCGAACCGCTTCTGTCAGTCAGAAACCTCTGCACCTATTTCGGTAGCGAGGACGGAGTGTTGAAGGCGGTTGACGGCGTGAGCTTCAAACTCTGGCAAGGTGAAACGCTGGGGATCGTCGGCGAATCGGGTTCGGGAAAATCCGTCACAAGTCTTTCAATCCTCCGCCTCATCAATGCGCCTCGGGGCAAAATCGTCCGTGGCGAGGTCATATTTCAAGGGCAGGACATTCTTTCGCTGTCGTCCGAAGCCGTGCGCCAAATTCGCGGCAAAAGCATCAGCATGATCTTTCAAGACCCGATGACCTCGCTCAACCCCTTCATGCGCATCTCCGCGCAGTTGGCGGAGTTGACCCGGCTGCATCTCGGGCACACGAAACGGGAGGCTCACGAGCACGCCGTCCGCATGTTGGAAATTGTCGGCATCCCCGATGCGCGGCGACGCGCGGACGATTACCCGCACGAGTTTTCCGGCGGCATGCGACAGCGCGTGATGATCGCGATGGCGCTCTCCTGCCAACCCAAACTCCTGATCGCCGACGAGCCGACCACCGCGCTCGACGTAACTATTCAGGCGCAAATTCTCGAACTCATTAGAAGCCTGAAAACCCGGACGGGGTTGAGCGTCATTCTCATCACGCACGATCTCGGCGTGGTCGCGGGGATGACGGATCGCGTCGTCGTGATGTACGCGGGAAAAGTTTTCGAGCAAGCGCCGACGCGTGAATTGTTCGCCCGCCCCGCGAACCCTTATACCAAGGCGTTGCTGCGCTCGATGCCCGACCTGGAGGCGGCGGGCGGCGCGCTTCAACAGATTCCCGGACTCCCGCCGGATGTCGCGCGCCTGCCTGCGGGTTGTCCCTTCGCGCCGCGTTGCGAACGCGCGGAGGATGTCTGCCGGCGCGAGTTTCCGCCCTTCGTCCAACTCACGCGCGAGCATTTTTCTCTCTGCCACTTCGCCACGGAAATTTACTCTCAAACGGCCACACGCAATCCATGACCACGCCCCCCGCACTCGCTGACCACTCTGACGCGCCGCAATCTTTGTCGGACGGCGCGGCCGAACCGTTGGTCGCTGTGCGCGATCTCGCAGTGTACTTTGATCCGGGCGACGGCTCGGCGTGGGATAGGTTTACGGGCGACGCTGGTGGACGCCGCATTGTGAAGGCGGTTGACGGCGTTTCCTTCGAGATTAAAGCGGGCGAGACTTTGGGATTGGTGGGAGAATCCGGCTGCGGTAAATCCACACTCGGTCGCGCTCTGCTGCGGCTCACGCCGCACACGGGCGGGCGGGTCTATTTTCGCGGGCGCGACCTGTCGCATTTGTCTGCGCAGGAGTTGCGGCGCACGCGTCGGCACATGCAGATGATCTTTCAAGACCCTTACGCCTCGCTCAACCCGCGCATGACCGTCGGGCAGATCGTCTCCGAGCCGCTGGAGACTTTCGGCCTCGCGCGAGGGCGCGAACGTGCCGAGCGTGTGCGAGAGTTGTTGGAGACGGTCGGCTTGAGCGCGCGCCACGTTAAACGATACCCGCGCGAATTTTCCGGCGGGCAGCGTCAGCGTATCGGCATCGCCCGCGCCCTCGCCGCCGACCCTGAGTTCATCGTCGCCGACGAGCCGATCTCCGCGCTCGACGTTTCCATCCAGGCACAGATCATGAATCTGTTGGAAAGCCTGCGGCGCGAGCGCAATCTCACCTACCTGTTCATCTCGCACGACCTGCGCGCCATCCGACACCTCTCCGACCGCATTGCCGTCATGTATCTCGGTAAACTCGTCGAACTCGGCGCGGCGGCAAGCGTCTATACCGACCCGCTCATGCCGTACACCAAAGCTCTGATTTCGGCCGTGCCTTTCCCAGACCCCGAACGCGAGGCCGCGCGCCGTCGCATCGTGCTCGCGGGCGACGTGCCCTCGCCGCTCGACCCGCCGGCGGGGTGTCGTTTTCACACGCGCTGCCCCTATGCCGTCGAGGCATGTCGTGAGGTCGTGCCCGCGCTCGCCCAGATCAAACCCGCGCACTTCGCCGCCTGCATACGCATCAGTCCCGCGCAGCCCGACATCGAAGGGGTCGAACGCGGCGACGCGCCCGGTCTGAAAAATCCCGAACAAGTTGCCGCTTCATGAAAAAAACCGTTGATTCGTCGTTTAGTGAAAAGGATTGCAGACACGTCATTTCGCTTGGGGCGATGATTTAACAGGCCGCGGTTAAATCTTTCTGTGGAATACTCTTGTCTCTTGGCAGCGGGGCACTTATACTGCTTTGTGGGGGTCGCAGCCCGACCCCGCGTGTCCGATTCCGATTTGGCGCGCGATTAAACCCCTGTCGCCGGTCTTCTTTCCCAAGACTCGCCCCTTAACCACGCAACGGGAACATCCCAACACGAACCGGGTTCAGCATGGAAAAAACAGCCGCAACCGAGCGTGCGAAATTCCAGAACGAGGAACTGCAAACGCTCCCCGAATGGGAGCGCCTACAGGCGTCCGTCGCGGCTGAGACCGATCTCGCGATCCTGCTCGTTGACGGCCACCAACCGCCGCAACTCGCCATCTCAAACAACAACTCTATCTGCCACGCCTTTCAAAGTTCGACGACGCACGCGCACCTCTGCGATCCCTACTGCGGCGTCGCCTTCCGGCGCGCGCACGAGGCGGGCGAGGCGACGCACTATCGCTGCCACGCCGGACTCCATTGTTTCGCCATGCCCGTCGGGCAGGATGCGTCGCGTCCGCTCGCCGTTATCGGCGGGCGCGCTTTTTTGTCGAGCGCGGACTATCGCGAACTGGCCGAACGCTTCCGCAAGGGCGACCTGCGCGAGTTGCTGTCAAACGAACTATTCCGCAACGTCATCTTCGCCTCACGTCACAACCTCGCTGAACTGGCCGCGCAACTGGCCGAGGTTTTCACCAAAGCGCTGGCGCGCGGTGGGGTCGTGAAGGGTGAATCGTCGGTAAAAGGGGGCGGGTCGTCTGTGTCGGAGTCAGGCCGCGCCGACCATAGCCCGGATGAGCGGGGCGCGAGCGACTTTCATTTTCCGCCGGGCATTAAACTGCAAGCCGCTTGCGAGACCGCGCTGGAAAAATTTCGCGAGCGATTCAAACTCAAGTCCGTTGCGCTCATGTTGCGAACGGGAGACGGCTTCACGGCCGCCAGTGCGCTGGGCAAATTCAAAAATAAGCTGCCGAATTTATCCGCCAAAGCGAAGAAAGATGCGCCGCTGAAACCGGCGGGCAGCGGCGACGGCGGGGTAGGGCAGTTGTTCGTGTTTCAGGGCGAGGACGCGGAACTGTTCCCGCTCGTCGTCGGCGACGAGTTGAAAGGCGCGCTGCTTGTCGGCGACGGCAAGTTGTCGGAAGAGAAGCGGCGCGGCGTGAGCGAGTTTTGTCTTGAGATCGCGATGCCGCTCGAAGTGCTGCGCCTGCGCGAAGAGTTGGAACGCAGCATGCGCGCCACTTACCATCTGCAAGCCTTTACGCAGCAAATTAACGAGGTCGAACCTGCGGAAGCCTACGCGGCCATCCTGCGCCACTCGACCGAACTGCTGCGCTCGGAGCGCGGCTCGCTGTTACTGTTTGACGAGGCTTCGAATGAACTCGAAGTGAAGGCGGCGGTCGGGATGCGCGCAGACGTAACGCAGGACGAGCGCGTCCGCGTGAGCGAGAGCGTTTCGGGCGCGGTGCTGCTCGACGGACGCCCGCGCGTCGTGCGCGATCTGACGGCGACGGAACTGCACCGCGCCCCGGCGGAACGCAGGTACAAGACGGATTCTTTCATCAGCTACCCGATCATCACGGGCGGCCGCAAAGTCGGCGTCATTAACATGACCGACAAGGCGGGCGGCGAGCCTTACGACGAACTCGACCTGCAACTGCTTGAGTCCATGGCCCCCCAGATGGCGCTCGCGCTCGACCGCGCCGGCTGGCATCAGAAAGCGACGCAGTTTCAGTTGCTCTCCATCACCGATCCGCTCACGGGTCTGCTCAATCGCCGCTACCTCGAAGAGCGTCTGGCCGAGGAGTTCGAGCGTTCCAAACGCCACCGCTTCCCGATGAGCTTTTTGATGCTCGACATTGATAATTTCAAGGAGTATAACGACCGCCACGGCCACCAGGCGGGCGACCTCGCCCTTGAGATCACGGCGCAGTGTCTGAAGTCCGCGCTGCGCTCGGCCGACGTGGCCTCGCGCTACGGCGGCGAAGAGTTCAGTATCCTGCTGCCGCAGACGAGCGCGACTGAAGCCCTCGTCATCGCCGAACGCATCCGCAGCCGCGTCGAAAAATCTTCATACCCGCACGGCGAGAGCCAGCCGGGCGGCGCGATCACGGTCAGCATCGGCATCTCGGCTTTCGGGCCGAAACTCGAAACCCCATCCGCTATCATCGGCGCAGCCGACCACGCGCTCTACGTCGCCAAGAGCCGGGGCAAAAACTGCGTCGTCTCCTACGTTCCTCCCGCCAAAAACACCTCCGTCACCCCCGCCCGCGATGTCAACTGAAAACATCTTCGAGGCCACCCCGGCCAAACGCATACTGGGTCGTGTCGCACCGGAAAATTTCATCGGGCGAAGCGAACACTTGCGCGAGATCACCGCGCTCGCCCCTTCAACGTCGCCGCGTCGCGGCCTGCTCGTCCACGCCGCACCCGCCGCGGGGGCGTCTGAACTTTTGCGGCAGGCTTACGACAAACTATTCCAGCAGCGCGGCATGGCGTCGCCGATCTATTTCGCCTTCACGCGCCAGGAGCAAAGCATCGCGGCCGTCGCGCGCCGTTTCCTCCACACGTTCCTTTCGCAACTCGTGGCGCACCGCCGGGGCGACGCCTCGTTCGTCAACGCGCCGCCCGCCCTGCGCGACCTGATTGACCTCGCAGACCCTTCCGACTACGAGTGGATAGAGCGTCTGGTGTTGACTTACGAACGCGCGCGCGATGGCGGTGACGAACTCGCGCTCGTCCGCCTGTGTTTCGGCGCGCCGGTGCTTGCGGCGTCGCGCGGCGCGCGCTCGGTCGTGCTCATAGACGAGATTCAGAATGTCGAAAAATTGCGGGGCGAGGTCGAACTCGGCAACGAGATCGCGCAGTTGTCCATGCACGGCGATGCGCCGTTCGTCCTGTGCGGACTCAGGCGCGGCCTGCTCGACGAGTTGAGCGGAGGGAACGCGCCGCATCGCTTCGACGGCTTCGGCACGCTCCACCTCGAAGGGTTGAAGGAGACGGACGCGCGCACGCTGGTCGAGCGTCTCGCCTTCACGGAACGCGTCGCCATCAACGACGAGACGCGCGACCTGATCGTGCAGTTGTTCGGCGGCAGCCCCTTCTACATCGCCTCGTTCATGTACGCGGCGCATCGCGACAACATCTCGCTCACGAGTTTTCTCGAATGCCAGAAGATTTACGTGGACGAAATTCTGGGCGGGCGCATCAACCGCCGCTTCAACTCCATCCTCGAAGAGATCACGCCCTCGCTCAACATCAGGCGCGCTCTGATTCGACTGCTGCACGACGCGGCCACGAACGCCGGAGGCAAGTCGCCCGTCGAAGCCTGGCGCAGGCGTCTGGAACTTGAGCCGGACGAATTGTACCCGTTGATGTTCGCCCTGCACGTGCGCGAGCTTGCCAGCTTCAACGCGACCTTCATGGAGATCGGCACGGAGAATTTGTGGCGCGATTACCTGCGCGCGAGCTACCGGCTGCAAGTGGCCGCCGAACCGCGCGCTCTCGTCGTGGCCGACACGCTCGTCGAGACTTTGAAGCGCGCGCCGCAGACGATGGCGCGCCACTACCGTCGCGCCGCCGCTCTCAATCTGCGCGAACTGCTCGCGCGCTTCGACGCGCAGAGGGTAGCCGCCAGCCTCTTGCATTACGACCGTTTCAGCCGCATCTATCGCGGCGTCGAGGCCGAAGAGATCGCGCTCGGTCTTGACACCGAAACCGATTTGATTCGCCTGCCGCAGATCGTCCACGCCGCGAGTTGCGCTTCGTTTCACCCGCCGATGCTGCTCGTCTGCGACGAGGAACGCTGCGCCGTCGCGCACGGCTTCGACGCGCTGCCTTACACGGACGCGAACGAGATCGTCTGGCTCACCGCCGAGATTGATTCCAAACTCGAAGCCGGTCGCGCCGTGACCGAAGTCTGGTGCGACCGGCTGACGCAGGTCGGCCATTCCTGCGGCTTCAAACGCTTCAAGCTGTGGCTCGTCGCCCCGGAAGGGTTTTCGGCCGAGGCTTCCGAACTGTTGAACGAGCGGGGTGCGTTCAGTTCGAGCCGCAAACAACTCGAACTTCTGACCGCGCAGCTCAGTCCCGAAGGGACGGACACGAGCGCGGCGGGTGCGGACGCGCCGGACGAGTTCGAGATGGTGATTCCGATGGGAAGCGATACGGAACTCATCGCGGCGCACACGGTCGAGCAGATCGCGCGTCGTCTGGACTTCCCCGCCGAGGCCATCAACCAGATCAAAACCGCGCTCATCGAGGCGTGTATCAACGCGGCCGAGCACAGTCTCAGCCCAGACCGAAAAATTTATCAACGTTTTCGTCTCGAAAGTGATAAATTAGTAGTCACTGTATCAAGCAGGGGTATCATCGTGCCCTCCCCCACGAACGCCGGCACCAACGGCAACGTCGCACGAGAAGAGAATAACGGACGCCGCGGCTGGGGTCTCAAACTGATTCGCACTCTGATGGACGAAGTCGAGTTCGAGCGGGTTGACGACGGCACGCGCCTGCGCATGACGAAATACCTACGCCGCTAGAGGGGGTCGTAAAAAATGATTGACTCGCACGACCGCTCGCCGGTGCGCTCGGAGCGCAGCGGCGACATCGCCGTCATTTACGCCAGCGACTATCTCAACAAGTTGAGCGGCGAACGCGTCGAACGCGAATGCCGCGCCGCCCTCGGCGCAGGCTGCCGCGCGCTCGTCGTGGACTTCAAAAACACCGGACTCGTCAACAGCATCGGCGTCTCGATCATGCTCGGCGTCATTGATGCCGCCGAGCGCGCGCACGCCCCGCTCGTCTTCTCGAACGTTAACTCGCAGGCGGCGCAACTCTTCGAGATGCTCGGGCTGACGATGCACGCCGCGCTTGCCGCAGACGAGCAGGACGCGCTCCGAATTTTGTCCGAGATAAATCTATCGCAAGACAGCCGCGTCCCGGTCGGCAAGCACATCTGAGTTGATGTCAGAGCAAACGACCAAACTGATTCACGCCTTCTCCGCGCTCGCCGACCTCGGCGAGGAACTGGCGGACACGCGCGACTTCGCGGAGATGGTGCAGACCACGCTCCACGTCGTGCTCGGCGCGCTCGGCGTGCGCCGCGGCGCGGTGGCCGAATACATGCAGGGCGGCGGCGGCGCGTTGCGCTTCGTCGCCGCGTGGGGTCTGGGAGAAGCCCCCCCGGTGGCTCTGCCGTTCGCCTCGGCGAGTGCGGAAATGTTATCCACGCCCCACCCGCGCGCCCTTTTGCTGTCCGACACGGATCAACTCGAACTCGCGCGGCATCAACTCGGCGAACACCTCTTCAATACGCTCGTCCAATTTCGTCTCCAACTGACCGTGCCCCTCGTCGTGCATAAAAAGTTCGTCGGGTTCATCCTGCTCGGCGACAAGGCGACGGGCGAGGATTTCACGCCGTATGAGAGGGAAGTGGTGCGGACGATGGCGCGGCACATCGGCGTCGGGATTTACAACCACCGGCTGCTGCGCGAAGTCGAGCAGCGCGTGGAGGAGACGCGCGGCCTCTACGACAACCTCCGCACCATTTACCGCGACACCGTGCGCGCCTTCGCGGCGGCGATTGACTGCAAGGACAAGTACACGCAGGGACATTCGGAGCGCGTCGGCAAGTACAGCGAGATCATCGCGCGCGAGATGGGTTGGAGCGACGAGCAGGTTGAGGGCATCGCCGTCGCGGGCTACCTCCACGACATCGGCAAACTCGTGGTCGAGCGCGACATCATCAACGCGCCCTATAAAATTGACGCCAAGCAGTCGTCCGAACTCAACCGCCACCCGGCCGCCGGCTACGAGATACTCGCGCCCATCAAGCACCCTTACGCCGACATTCCGTTGATGGCGAAATATCACCACGAGCGCATTGACGGGCGCGGCTACCCGGAAGGTTTGACCGGCGACCAGATACCGCCCGGCGCGAAGATCGTCGCCGTCGCCGACTCGTTCGACGCGATGACCACCGACCGCACCTACAAGCGGCGCAAAGTTTTCACGGAGGTCATCGAAGACTTTCGCAAGAACGCTGGCAAGCAGTTTGCGCCCGACGTGCTGGCCGCCCTGTGCCGCGCGCTGCTGAAGGAAGTGAACGGCGAGACAAAAGAGCGTCTGATGATGAAACTGCTGGGCAGTGGCTATCTCGAACCCGAGGAATGTCGCCCGCTGCTCGTCGAACTCATCGCCGAACTGGAATCGAGCGCGTCGCGCGCCGCCGGGAGCGCGTAGGTTTTCGGCAAATCGATCAACTTTAAAAAGTGCGCGAATTGGGTCAGTAATTGACCTGTGCCGATAGCCCCGTTAGGGGCGACATATTTGTAGCCCACGGCGCGAGCCGTGGGGATCGCCACATCCCCAAAATTGTAGAAGCCCCGTCAGGGGCGAAAGATTTCAACGTTGAAATCTTTCGCC
>DATHAZ010000008.1:0-7437 GCA_035296445.1 Pyrinomonadaceae bacterium
CAGGTTTTAAGCGCCCGCGAACACAGAATACGTGTTCGGCTCCTCTCGCTGCTCCGCTCCAGCTACAAGGCGTTTCGTTCGAGGGCGGTAGCAGTTTTACATTGACTCTGTTGTGTACGCTTGTAGTTGGAGCGTCTGCCCGCCGAAAGTTCAAGGGAACGTGTTGGATGTCACGAGGAAAGCAATTGATAAAGACAGTTGTAGACGGACACGATGCGCGCACCTTTGGGTTTGGGACAAGGCAGTCGCCCCTTCCCGCAAAATTACATTACTCATTTCGCAGGAGGAATGCGATGAGACTCGCGAGAAGAGCGTCCGTTATGGCGCTCACCCTGTTGGTGCTGTGTGCCGCAGTATCAGCTCAAACACTTCGGCCGGCGGATGATCCGAGAAACACCGCTCCGACCGTAGGCACAGGCGGCCCCGTTGGTGGCCCCACCGGACTCTTCACCGTTTACGACGGCCAGACGCTGCGTAAGGGTGAATTCACTTTCAGCATTGCTTATAGCAACTTTGACCGCGACCCGGGTAACGTGGACATCACGGAAACCCCGCTCAGCTTCCAGATCGGTCTCTCCGACCATCTGGAACTGTTCTTCAACACGGACGGCTATCGCGGCGTCAAGGTTAACAACCCGCAGAACCTGTCGAGCTTCTATCTGCCGAACACTGCGATTAACACGCAGCGGTTGCTTGCCACTGGGACCGGCACTACGTTCGGCCCTAACACTTTGCAGAGCGGCGGAGCCATCGTGCTCGCGCCGATCAACGTCATTAACGGCGCGACCGGACAAATTCAGGGTGCGCTGTTCCGCCCGGTGGGCAACCAGCCCTTCGTGCAGTTTCCGTTCGCGGGCGGTTCGGCGGGTCAATTCCAGAACGGCTTTGTCGGGTTCAACCCGGGCGACACGTTCACGCTGGCCGGCCCGACCGGCCCGAACGCCGGCGGCAGCAACTTCGGGGCGGCGGCCAACTTCCCCGGCATCGGCTCGATCTTCGGCAGCATCCTGCCGGGCGTCGTGCTGACGCAGAGAGTTGTGCCGGCGACCCTGACCACCAGCGCGCAGGTCGTGCCCAACACGTTCACCGTCGCTCCGACCTACCTGCCGGATGCGCCGTTCATCAGCCGTCTCTACGGCGAATCGGCGTTCGGCACGTTCACCATCGGCGCGAAGTATCGCTTCACGGGGCCGAACAATCCGTTCGGCATCGGTTTGATTCCGTTCTACCGGTTCTACGGCGACACGGCCGACGACCAGAGCGGCTTCAACCAGTTGCAGCGCGGCGCCAGCCCCGGCGGCAGCCTGGGCGATTTCGGTCTGATTATGTTCGCCGACGGTCGTTTGAGCCGCAGCGTCAACGTCTCGGCCAACCTCGGCTACATCCTGAACAGCAACCCGCGCAGCGAGTTGTTGGGCAATGCGGCCTTGCTTGACCGTCCCGACGAATTGTTGGGCGGCCTCGGGATAGACTTCCCGGTCAACAAGCACTTCCAGCCGATCATCGAAGTCAAGTCGGTGCATTACGTGGGCGGCAGAACGCCGAACTCGTTCCAGAACAATCCGGTTGATTTCCTGGCCGGTGTTCGCATCTTCCCGCGCCGCTGGATGGGTTTCAGCGCGGCCTACCGCGCGCACATGAATCAGCAGGGCGGCCGTATCTTTAACAACAAGACGCCGTTGGATTTCCCGCGCGGTTTTGTCCAATCGTCAGACCCGCACGGCTACATCTTCCAGTTCTGGGCCGGTCGGCGCAACGAACGCGCCCCCACCGTCGTCCCGAACAACCCGCCGACGACGGCCGTCTCGGCCAGCCCGTCGAGAGTGGTCTTGGCGGCTGACTGCGGGCCGGACATGCGTCCGAGAGAAGGCTGCACGGCCACCGACAGCACGGTTCAACTCGCGGCTAACGCGACTGACCCCGATGGCGACACATTGCTCTATACCTGGTCAACCACCGGCGGCCGCATCACGGGCGACGGCGCAAACGTGACGTGGGACTTGTCGGGCGTCCAGCCCGGCACGTACACGGCCTCCGTGGAAGTTGATGACGGTTGCGGCTGTATCGCGTTCTCTTCGACCACGGTGACGGTTGAGCGTTGCGAGTGCGAGATCATCCCGCCGACGCCGACGCCGACGCCGGATGAGACGCCGACACCGACGCCTCCGCCTGCGCCGACACCGACCCAGTTCGATACCTACGGCCGTATCGCGCGTAACGACGAGAAAGCACGTCTCGACAACTTCGCGATCCAGTTGCAGAACGATCCGGGCGCGCAGGGCTACATCATCGCCTACGGCGGACGCCGTGGCCCGGCCGGTGAAGCTCAGACTCGTGCCGATTTCGCCAAGAACTACCTGGTGAACTCGCGCGGCATTGACCCGGGACGCATCGTCACGGTTGACGGCGGATTCAGAGAAGAGGCTACGACCGAACTCTGGCTCGTGCCGGGTGGCGCGCAACCGCCCACCGCATCGCCTAACGTTGACGCGAGCGAGGTGCAAACCACACGCGCGCCGAGACGCGCGCCGCGAAGACGCGGCAGGCGAGACGACGACGAGTAGCCGGATAAAATAACGCTCGCGCCGCGGCCGCTAGACGTGCCGCACGCGACCTTAACCGAAGCGCGGGCGATGTTTCTCCACAAGGAAGCATCGCCCGCTTCACTTTTGCCCGCGGGCATAGAGGCGAAATTTCGTACAACTGCCCCGATTGCATCCCGCATCTTAATGTGGGTTGAATTCCCCCCAATGCTCGACGACAGGTGCATCGGGACGCTAGCTGGTCGCCGATGCGTTGCTGGTATAAGTATCCCCCCTGAAATTTAAACGCCAGATCGTACAGAGGAAGCTGATGACCGGGCCTATGAAAAAAATATCCCTATATTTAGTTCTTTTAACTCTAATCGCTTCGCTGGCATTGCCGCCACAGGCTGCCGTCGCCGCCACGCACTTCATTGACACCACTCAGGACGCCGCCGACCGCACTCTTAGCTGGTCGGTCGCCGGGCCGATGGGCGGCGACGTGCGCGAACTCGTCGTTGACCCGAGCGACCCGCAGCACCTTCTGCTCGGAACGATTGACGGACAGATCTACCAGTCCAAGGATGGCGCGCGCACGTGGGCGCGCCTCGTGAATTTCAACCGCCCGAGCATCTATATTGACCACATCATCATTGACCCGCGCGACTCCAAGACCATGTACGTCGCCGCGCACAAGCACAAAGAGCCCGGCGGGTTCTTCAAGACGACGGACGGCGGAGAGACGTGGCGCGAGGCGACGGAATTTAAGACGGAAGCCCTCCACTCGCTGCAACAGGCGCCGTCCGATCCGAATATTTTGATCGTCGGCTCGAATCGTGGCGTCTACCGTTCGACCGACGCGGGAGAGACGTGGACGCAACTCCCGACCTCGGCCTACCCGGACATCCGCAACGTCGAGTCCCTCGCCATCGATCCGCGCGACCCGCGTGCCATCTACGTCGGCACGTGGCACTTACCGTGGAAGACCGAGGACGGCGGGCAGACCTGGAAGTCCATCAAGACAGGCATGATTGACGACTCGGATGTCTTCGCCATCGAGATTGACGAAACCCGTCCCGACCACGTTATCGCCTCCGCGTGCAGCGGCATCTACGAGTCGCACAATGCGGGCGCGACCTGGCGCAAGGTGCAGGGCATCCCCTCACAGTCGCGCCGCACGCGCGACATCATGCAGCACCCAGCCGCACCTTCGACCATCTTCGCCGGGACGACCGAAGGCTTCTGGCGTTCCGTCAACGGCGGCGATTCATGGACGCTCACCACGTCGCGCACGCTCGAAATCAACGCCATCGCCGTGCATCGGAAAGAACCGCAGACGATCTACATCGGCACGAACAACTACGGCGTGATGGTCTCGCGCGACGGCGGTAAAAACTTCGTCCCGAGCAACGAGGGCTACAGCGGCCGGCGCGCCTACGCCATCTCACCCGACCGCGAGCGCGCCGGGCGCGTCTACGCGTCCACGATCAACACGGCCACGGGCGGTGGCTTCTTCTTCGTCAGCAACGACAGCGGCGCGACGTGGCAGCCGTCCATGCGCAACATGCCGAGCCGCCTGATCGCCTACGCGATCCTGCAGGATCGCACGGATGGCAACATCATTTATCTCGGAACTAATCTAGGCATGTATCGCTCGGCCGACCGCGGTTTGTCGTGGGCGCCCATCGGCGCGCCGGACGTGAAATCGCCCGTCGCCAAACCGGCTAAGAGGCGCGCGCCCGTGTCGGCCGCCGCGCGCCGCCGCGCTGCCGCTTCTCCGAGAACTAACACGGCGCAAGAGTCGAGCCCCGCCCCGCCCGTCGCCGTGCCCGCCAAGCGCGCCGACGACATGGTGATGCGCGCGCAGGCGGCTTTGAACGCGGCGGGCTACAACGTCGGCACGCCCGACGGGCAGGCGGGCACGCGCACCGTCGCTGCCATCAGGCAGTTTCAGGCGGCGAAGCAACTGCCACAGACGGGCAAGTTCGACGACGCGACTTTGACGGCTCTTGGTCTCGGCGGTGGTAAGCAGTCGTTCGGCGTCGAGCAGGGAATTCAGAACGCTCCCATCGCGTTGACCGAAACCATCAACGCGCTCTCATATCTGGTGGAACCCGACGGCGCTTTTAAGATTCTCGCGGCAACTAACAACGGGCTTTACCGCAGCGCCGATCCGGCGAAGGGGTGGGAGAAGATGCCCTTCGGCGCGGGACTCGACGCGCGCACCCTGTCGGTCTCAACGAGCGCGCAGAACCCGCAGACAATCTACGTCGGCACTTCAACCTCCGGCGTGCTCATCTCGCGCGACGGCGGGCAGACATGGCGCGAGGCCGAGGGTATTCCGAAGGGTGTGCCCGTCAACATCATCGAACAGGACCCGCAGCGTTCAGCCTATGTCTACGTCGGCACGTCGCACACGCTTTTCGTCTCGCACGACGGCGGCGAGACGTGGAAGCGCCGCGGCGGCAACCTGCCCTACGGCAGTTTCACGAGCATTCTCATCAACCCGAAAAACACCGACGAGATTTTCGTCGGCAGCGCATACGAACGCGCCGATGGCAACGGAGTTTTTCATTCGATGGATGCGGGTGAGACCTGGAAACGGGTTGACCCCGAACTGCCGAGCCGCCGCGTGTGGGCGCTTGCTTTCGACACGCGCGAATCCGGTAAACTGCTTATCGGCTCACATTCGGCGGGCGTCTACATCGCCGAGCGCGGCCTGAGCGCGACAACGGCGGTCGCCCCGGCGCAACCGTAACCGGGAATCTTCGACCGGCCGCAGCGGTCAGCAAGAGCAGGGAAATGGTCAACGGGTGACTGCTAAATTCCGTTGACCATTTCCCTTTAACTTTAAGGATTCCAACTCGACTTTCATCACACGCCGGTCAACGCTCCCCATATTGCCTTGACAGCCTTGCGCGTAGGCGTGTACATTTTCGGCCTACCCGGTCAAGCGACTGGTGATTACCGGATCACGCGGGTGATCCACGGGCACGACAGAAACCGAAACCTTTTTTTAAATTTTTTCAACTTCTAGACGGCTCGCAATCCCCGCCTCATCCCTTCTGGATCGTCCGGCAATCACCTCCACATCGCCAGTAGAGTAGGCCGCGCGCCACGAGTCAAGGGCGCGGTTGAACAGCGAGCGCGCGAGCGAGTGGATGTCTGATTGGGAGGCGCGAAAGTTCTTCAACGCGCCGCGAATTCGAGTAGGAGTCCAAGAGTCCGCATGTCCACTGAAGATAACAAGCTGAGCGCAAGCGAAGCGACCAACGAAAACTCACCAACCGGCGCAAGCGACACCACCGCCACAGCGCCCGACACCTCGGGCGAGCAGCAACAAACCCAGTCGCGCGTCTCCTCTTCAACGGCCACCGCCGCTGCCACCAGCGCCGCCTCTTCATCCGCCCCTGTCGCCAGCATCGGCGGCGCGTCGGACGATGACGACGACGATGACGATCAGCGTTCGGGAGGCGATTTCGATTTCGGCGCGATGCTCGATCAGTATGAGCAGGAGCAGGCGGCCTTTCAGGAAGGCTCGGTCGTGCGCGGCACGGTGGTCGGCATCAACGACCGCGGCGTGCTGATCGACTTCGGCTTCAAGTCCGAAGGACTCGTTGACCAGCAGGAGTTCACCGAGAACGGCGAGTTGACCGTCAAGCGCGGCGACGAGGTGGAAGTGCTCATCAAGAGCATGGAGTCGCAGGAAGGGCAGCCCATCCTGTCGCGCGCCGACGCCGTGCGGATGCGCGCGTGGGACGAACTGGAGAAAGCCCACCGCGACGGCACACCCATCAAAGGCCGCATCATCGAGCGCGTCAAGGGCGGCCTGCGCGTGGACGTTGACGGCGTGGATGCGTTCCTGCCCGGCTCGCAGGTTGACTCGCGCCCCGTGCGCAACCTCGAAAGTTTTCGCGGTCAGGAGATCGAGGCGAAGGTCATCAAGCTCAACCGCAAACGCTCGAACGTCGTGCTCTCGCGCAAGGCCATCCTCGACGAGCAGAACGAAGGCCGCAAGGGCGAGACGCTCGACAATCTCGAAGAGAGCATCATCGTTGATGGTCAGATTAAGAACCTGACCGACTACGGCGCGTTCGTTGACCTCGGCGGCATAGACGGCCTGCTCCACGTTACGGATATGTCGTGGGGACGACTCCAGAATCCGGCGGAACTCTTCAAGGTGGGCGAGACCGTGCAGGTCAAGGTCTTGAAGTTCGACCGCGAGCGCGAGCGTGTTTCGCTCGGTTACAAACAGCTTCAGCCCGACCCCTGGGAATCGGTCGAGGAGCGTTTCATCATCGGCAGCAAGGTGCATGGCAGCGTGGCGAGCGTGACGGACTACGGCGCGTTCATCGAACTCGAACCCGGCGTCGAAGGTCTCGTCCACGTCTCCGAGATGAGCTGGTCGAAGCGTATGAAGCACCCGTCGAAACTCGTCAACGTCGGCGACACGGTCGAGGCCGAGGTGCTCGGCGTTGATCCGAAAGCGCGGCGCATCAGTCTCGGCATGAAGCAGATGCAGGCCAACCCGTGGCAGACACTGCGCGAGCGTTACCAGATCGGCGCGCGCGTCTCGGGCCGAGTCCGCAACCTGACGGACTTCGGCGCATTCATCGAAGTCGAAGACGGCGTTGACGGACTCGTCCACGTCTCGGACATTTCGTGGAACAAGCGCATCAAGCATCCGGGCGAGGTCTTGAAGAAGGGGCAGGAGATCGAAGCCGTCATCACCAATATTGATACGGAGAATCGTCGCCTCTCGCTCTCGATCAAGGACACCGAGCCGAGTTCGTGGGATCGCTTCGTCAACGAACACAAGCCGGGCGACATCGTGCGCGGGCGCATCACGCGTTTCGCCAACTTCGGCGCGTTCGTCGAGTTGGATGAGGGGCTAGAAGGTCTGTGTCACATCTCC
>DATHAZ010000009.1:0-3401 GCA_035296445.1 Pyrinomonadaceae bacterium
TCGCGGTATTGCTTGACGGCCGCCGCCACGTCGCCGCGCTCCGCGATGGTCTTCATCAACACTTCGGCGATAGACTGCTTCGGCATCTGGAAGGGTTGGTTGTAGAGAATGCTCGTGAGGTCGCGGCTGATGCGGTTGAGGCTCGCGCCCTGCGAGGTGTTGTCTAAAAGGACGATGAGATTTTTCTGATCGGGGTAACGGACGAGGTACGTGTTGAAGCCGTGGATGCCGCCGCCGTGCGCGACGGAGTTGACCGTCTCCGGCGTCTGCCCCAGTTTCACTTTCCCAATCTGCCAGCCGTAGGCGTAGTTGTCGAGGAACGGCTTGTACATGAGTTCCCTGCTTTTGGCCGACATGACACGATCCGTGTAGAGAGCCTGATCCCAGAGGTACAAATCTTCCACGGTCGAATAGAGCGAGCCGGCGGCGTAGGGGATGGACATGTCGAGGTAGGACGCGTTCCTGTAGCCTGTCGCGGTCTTCTCGTAGCCGTTGGCGCGCTTCGGCAGGATCACGTTGTGGCGGTCGTAGCCGCTGTTTTTCATGCCGAGCGGATCGAAGATGTTCTCCTTGATCACCTGCTCATAAGACTTGCCGTGAATTTTTTCGATGATCGCGCCGAGCAGGAAGTAGCCGGAATTGTTGTAGCGAAACCTCGTCCCCGGCTCGAATTCCAGATCGTTGCTCGCGTACTTTTTGACGAACTCCGCGACCGTGTAAGGGTTGCGGCTCGCGTCCTCCATGAACTTCGGCAGCCCCGTGTAGCTGGGGATGCCGGAGGTGTGCGTCAAGAGTTGATGGATGGTCACTTTGTCGCCCACGTCCTTGCGGTAGTCGGGCAGATACTCGGAGAGCTTGCCGTCGAGTTTGAGCTTGCCCTGTTCGACGAGTTGGAGGATGAGCGCAGCGGTGAACTGCTTGGTGATCGAGCCGAGCCGGAACTTGGTGTCGGCCTCGTTGGGCACGTTCCACTCCATGTTCGCCAGCCCCAGACCCTTTTTGTAAATCACCTTGCCGTTTTCCGCGACGAGCGCCGCGCCGTTGAACTGTCCGATCTTCGCGGCGCGCGCCAGGTATTCGTCAATGCGCGCGGCCTTATCGCCGCCCTCCTGCGCGAACGCCGCGGCGGGCTGCAAGGCAAACGCGACCAGCATGACGAACGCCCAGGCGACTCTCGGACGTGCGAACTCTCCAGCGACTCTCTTCATCTCTCATTCTCCTCAAAAATTTGACGTTGCTGACGGCGGTCGGCAAGCGGCCGACCCGTGACCGGCGTGTGTTCACAGGCAATACGCCAGAGCGGCGTCAGGAGTTCCGGCGAGTTTTAATGTGGGCGATGCGCTTGGTGCAAAAGCGTTCAACGGCGCGGACACGGGGGAAAGCAGACGCGAAAGCGGAAACGCGGAACGATGAGTAAGAAGACAGAAAACAGAATTCAGGAGTCAGAATTAAAGGCTTTTCCGGTTTCCTTCTGACTCCTGAATTCTGTTTTCTGTTTCCTACTTCAGTTCATCGTTCCGCGTCCCTATCTCCGCGTTAAACTCTATCGTGTCCGCGTCTGTGTATGCCTTTATTCGCGGGCTTGTTAAAGCTCAGTTCACGAGCGCGCCGAGGAGCGCCTCCATTTCCGCGCCGGCCGGGAGTTTAGCCGGTTGCCCGTTCTGCCGCTCCTGCCATTTGCGGAACGAAACCGCGCGCAACGCGTCCCACTCCTCGCGCGGCACACGCTGGAACGCCGCCACCACTTCCGGATCGAATTGCCGCCCCGCGTGCCGCTCCAACTCGGCGACCGCCACTTCGTAAGAGCGTCCCGCGCGATAGACGCGGTCACTCGTGATCGCGTCGAAGGCATCGGCGACGGCGAAGATGCGCGCGTTGAGATCAATCTCTTCGGCGCGCAAACCCAACGGGTAGCCCGTCCCGTCCCATTTCTCGTGGTGCTGCCCGACGACGCGAGCCGCGCCTTCCAGAAATTCGATGCCGCGCAAAATCTGCTGGCCGTGCAGGGGATGACGGCGCATGTTTACCCATTCCTCCGCGCAGAGCTGCGCGGGCTTGTGCAGGATCGCGTCCGGCACACCGATCTTGCCGATGTCGTGCAGCAGCGCGCCGAACTCCAGCGAGCGCAGGTTCTCGCCCGTCAGGTTCAACTCGCGCCCCAGCCGCAGGCTGAAACTGACGACTCGCTCCGAGTGGCCGTGCGTCTCGCGGTCGCGCGTCTCCAGCGCGGCGGCGAGGGCTTTCAAAGTCATGCGGTACGAGTCTTCGAGCGTCGCCAGCGTGCGGTCGAGTTCCGCCGTGCGCTCGGCCACCAGCTCTTCCAGATAATTTTCGTAACGACGCTTCGCCTCGCGCAGACGCTTGTGTTCGAGCGCGCGCCTGACGGCCGCCTCTACGTGGCGCAGGTCGAAAGGCTTCGTCACGTAGTCGAACGCCCCGGCGCGCAGGGCTTCAATCGCGCTCTCGACCGTCTGCGCGCCGCTCACCATAATAACGACGGCTTCGGGCGCGACCCGGCGCACGTGCGGGATCATCTCAAGGCCGCTCATCCCCTCCATGTTGATGTCACTGACGACGACATCGAAGCGCATAGCGCGCAGCCCTGCCAGGGCGGCCTCGGCCGAAGCGACCAACTGGCAATCGTAATCCGCGCTCAACAGCTCTTGGAGGACGTTGCGAATCTCCGGCTCGTCGTCCGCGATCAAAATCGAGGCGCGCTTGTCGCTTGCTGGAAACATAGACACACTTCCGCCTTCGTCTGAAAGATTCTTAAATGTTGAGGTTGGAATTCGAGTCGCGCGCGCGATTCCCTCCGGCACGCGCCTACCCGCTGGGCGCAGCTATCTTACAGATTCACGCCTCCCGGCACAACTAATATTTGCCCGCTCGTCCACATGCCCACTACCCGTGGCGGACCGCCACACATGCCCCGCAGGCCGCAGTTGACGACGCACCTGACGACCCTCTATCATGCAGACTCTTCTCCGGCCGGAGTGGCGAAATCGGTATACGCACTAGACTCAAAATCTAGCGAGGGCAACCTCATGTCGGTTCGAGTCCGACCTCCGGCATTTACTTTTCAACAGGAAATTCAACAAAACTGCTTCACACGATGAAGGGCGATTCTAACAGGTCGCCCTTTTTCCACATTCATCTCCACACTGACATAAGAGGAAGGCGGGATGGAGAGCAAAGCCAAAGCGTTGAAGGCACTCTATGCAGCGGATGCCGCTCCCGTTCGGGGTTCCGGAGGCGGCCGTCATCTTCGTCATCGTCTGCCTCGTCCGGGGCAGCCCCGCGATGGCCGCGGCCGCCGAACGGATGAGCAACGCCCGGATCGTGAGCGGGATCTTCGCCACACATATTCTGAAAGGATGAGCCCAACATGGATTTCGTTGAAC
>DATHAZ010000010.1:0-18602 GCA_035296445.1 Pyrinomonadaceae bacterium
CAACGAGGAGGAGCGCAAGAACATCGCCAAGCAGTTTCGACAGTTGCTCGCCATCGCGCAGGATGCGCGCGTGGCCGGCATCGCCGACACGCCGGAGATGAAACGCCAGCTTGAACTCGTGCGCACGTTCGTGCTCGCGCAGGTTTACGCGAAGAAGCAGCAGGATGCGGGCGCGACTTCTCAGGAGCAGATCGCCCCGAAAGCGGAGATCGATAATTTCCTGAAAGAGGCGGGACAGGACGCGAAGTTCGGCGAGTTCGTCAAGGATGTGCAGGATTTGGGGCTGCTGCCCTCGGCGCAGGGATTGACCGACGAGCAAAAGGAACGCATCAAGAACGAACTCTGGGCGCCGACGCAGTTGCTCTCGCGCAAGGCGCTCGCCGCCGGGATGGATAAGGAGCGCGGCACGCAGTTGCTGGTTCAATTCCAGCAGGCGCAGGTGCTCGCGCAAAAGCACGCGCCGAAGATCATGGAGCGCACGAAAGCGACCGATCAGGAGATTGATGCTTACATCGCGCAGCACCCCGAGCTTGATTCCAAACAGACGCGCGCCAAGGCCGAAGACGTGCTCAAGCGCGCGCGCGCGGGTGAAGATTTCGGCGCGCTCGCTAAAGAATTCTCCACCGACCCGAGCAACAAGGATAAGGGCGGCGACCTCGGCTGGTTCAAGCGCGGAGCGATGGTGAAGCCGTTCGAGGACGCGGCCTTCGCACTGCAAGCCGGACAGATCAGCGATGTCGTGGAGACGCCCTTCGGCTTTCACATCATCCAGACACAGGAACGCCGCACCACAAAGGGCGAAGACGGGCAGGACGCCGAAGAGATACACGCGCGTCACATCCTGATCGCCGCCGAAGGCGAGGGCGGGCAGCAGGCCAACCCTTTCGCGCCGCCCCAGTCGCCGCGTGAAAAGGCGCGCGCCGCAGTGGAAAAAGAGAAGCGCGAAAAACTTCTCGAAGAGATCGCGCAGCGCACCGGCGTCACTGTGCCCGCGGACTTCAAGGTGGAAGTGCCGCCCATGCCGCCGCAGCAGATGAGACAGCCGCCCACCGGCGCGCCCGAAGGCATGGAGGAAGGTTCGCCCGAAGGGCCGCCCGCCCCCGCGCAGGAAGGCACGAAGAAGCCGGCCGCGAATCAGAAGAAGTGAAAACTTGTCAGTAGTCCGTGGTCAGTTGTCCGTTGCATGTGTTCATCACACGAGTCGCTAAAGATAGTCTTGAACAACTGACCACGGACAACGGACAACTGGCTATCCCTTTATGCTCTTCGGCGATTATCGCGTGGAGGTTGTGCCGGACGCGGAATTTCGTCTGGACGGCGGGGCGATGTTCGGTGTCGTGCCGCGCGCCCTGTGGTCGCAAAGATGCCCGCCCGACGAGCACAACCGCATCCGCATGAACATGAATTGCCTGTTCGTCGAGGCGGGGCGCGAGCGGATCATCGTCGAGACAGGCATCGGCGATAAGTGGTCTGCGAAGCACGAAGCAATGTACGGCATCACGCGCAGCAGGCCGCTCGGGGACTCGGTCAAGGCCATCACGGGTTGCGACGCGGAAGAGATCACCATCGTCGTCAACACCCATTTGCACTTCGATCACGCGGGCGGCAACACGACGCGGGACGCGAGGACGGGCGACATCGTCCCCACGTTCCCGAACGCACGCTATTTCGTGTCGCGCGACGAGTACGAACACGCGGAGTCGCCGCACGAACGCGACCGCGCCAGTTACCTGCCGGAGAATTGGCGTCCGATCAAAGAGGGCGGGCAGTTGGAACTGAAAGACGCTGACTATGAGGTCGTGCCCGGCCTGCGGATGGAGACCGTTGCGGGGCATTCGCGCACGATGCAGTGCGCGCGCCTGGAGCGCGGCGGGCAGACGCTTTTCGGTTTCGCCGACCTCGTCCCGATGCGCGCGCACGTCGCGCTCGCGTGGATCATGGGCTACGATCTCTATCCCGTGGAGACGCTTGAAGCCAAGCGGCGTCTGCTGCCGCAGGCCGCGCGCGAAAATTGGCTCTGCCTCTTTTACCATGAGCCGGAGCATCCGTTGTGCCGCGTGGTCGAAGTGGAAGGCAAGTTGAAAACTATTCCTGACGGGCAGGTGTGAGAAGACGCATGACAACAGCAAAGATCGGCATCATCGGCGGCAGCGGCCTCTACCAGATGCCGGAGTTGAAAGACATCGAGGAAGTGCGGGTTGAGACGCCGTTCGGCAGCCCGTCGGATGCCTTCATCGTCGGCACGCTGGAGGGCGCGCGCGTCGCGTTTCTGCCCCGTCACGGGCGCGGGCATCGCTTCACGCCGACCGAGTTGCCCTTCCGCGCCAACATCTACGCGATGAAGCTGCTGGGCGTAGAGCGCATCCTTTCGGCCTCGGCGGTCGGCTCTTTGCAGGAGCAGTATGCGCCGCTCGACATGGTCATCCCGACGCAGTTCTTTGACCGCACGCGCGCACGCGCGCACGAGTCAACCTTCTTCGGCGAAGGGATCGTCGCGCACGTCACGTTCGCGCACCCGGTCTGCGCCGAACTCGGCGACGTGCTGGAAGCCTCGTGCGGCGCGGCCGACGTGCGCGCGCATCGCGGCGGCACTTACCTGTGCATGGAAGGCCCTGCATTCTCCACGAAGGCCGAATCGAACGTCTATCGCTCCTGGGGCATGGACGTGATCGGCATGACGAATTTGCAGGAAGCCAAACTCGCGCGCGAGGCCGAAATCTGTTATGCCACGCTCGCGCTCGTCACCGATTACGACTGCTGGCACGAGGAGCACGACGCCGTCTAGGTCGAAACCGTCGTCGAATATCTGAACAAGAACGTGCGCAACGCGCAGGTCATCATGCGCGAGGCCGTGAAGCGTCTGGGCGCGCAAGGCGAGCGCGGCTGCTCGTGCGGCTCCGCGCTGCGGAACGCTATCTTCACCGCGCCCGATTTGTGGCCTGCGGCGACAACGAAGAAGCTCGAAGCGATCATCAAAAAGTATGGGGACAAGAAAATGCCGTAAATCGTGAATAGAAAGAAATCCGCTTTCTTCTATTCACGATTTACGATTCACGATTTACGCTCTTTTGAGAGGTGTTTATGAGAAAACTTTTACTCGCAAGCTGCCTGGTCTGGTTCGCGTTGGGGGCACAGGAGACGGCGCGGGCGCAGGACAGATCGCAGGACAGATCGAAGCCCGCCGGTCAGGATATAGAGGCGCAGGCGTTGCCCGACGAGATGCTCGCCGCGGACGCCAAGAAGAACCTCAAGGCGGCGCAGTTGTACTACACGCGCAAAGCCTACGTCGGCGCGCTGCAACGTTGCGAGGAGACGATGGCCGTCTATCAACGCTTCAACAAGTTCGACGAGGTGCTTTACATCGCGGGCATGTCGAGCGCGCGTCTGGCGCGCAAGGAAGGCAAGCAGCCACCCGCGCTCGCGCCCGAAAAATATCTCATTCTCGCTCGCCAGTATTTGACCCAACTCGTCAACGAGCATCCCAAGAGCGGATTCCGCAAGCGCGCCGAAGAGGAACTCCGCACCATCGGCGAACCCGCGCCGAAGGCAGACGAGAAACAGTAAAGTAGTCAGTAGCCCGTGGTCAGTTGTCCGTTGTTCAAGACCCGTCTTTGGTAACTCGCGTGATAGTCACTTGCAACTGACAACTGACGACTGACTACGGACAAAGAACAGTCTTTCCATTTCACACACAGGAGAAAACACAAGGTGTCATTGCTGGTTGTTGGTTCGGTAGCGTTCGATGCGGTGGAGACGCCGTTCGGCAAGCGCGAGCGGATGCTCGGCGGTTCGGCCACGCATTTTTCGCTCTCCGCCAGTTTCTTCACGGACGTGCGGGTGGTCGGCGTCGTCGGCGCGGACTTCGGCGCGACCGAATTGGACGTGTTCGCGCGTCATGATGTTGACACGAGCGACCTCGAACGCGTGCGGAACGGAGACACCTTCTTCTGGCGCGGGCGCTACGATTACGACTTGAACACGGCGCACACGCTCGACACGCAACTCAACGTCTTCGCCGATTTCAAGCCCAAACTTTCCGACGCGTCGCGCCAATCGCGTTTCGTCTTCCTCGGAAACATTCAGCCCGATTTGCAACGCGAAGTGCGCGAGCAGGTGGCGGGCGCGGAACTCGTCGCGCTCGACACGATGAACTACTGGATCAACACCGTGCCCGACGCCGTGATGCAGGCGATTCAAGGCGTCCACATCGTCATCATCAACGACGCCGAGGCGCGGCAGTTGTCCGGCGAGCCGAACCTGATCCGCGCGGCGCGCAGGATTCTCGACGCGGGGCCGCGCGCGCTCGTCATCAAGCGCGGCGAGTACGGGGCGGCGTTGTTCACACGCGAGTCTTACTTCGCCATCCCGGCCTACCCTCTGGAGTCGGTCTTCGACCCGACCGGCGCGGGCGACACCTTCGCCGGGGGCTTCATGGGGTATCTGGCGAGCCACGAGACGATTGACGACGCGACCATGCGCCGTGCGATGATCTACGGCTCGGTGATGGCCTCGTTCAACGTCGAAGAGTTTGGGACGGAGCGCGTTGACCGCCTCACGCATGCAGAGATTAATGAACGTTTCAGCACTTTCAAACGCATGACCCATTTCGAGGAGATACCGTTTGAACGCGCCGTGCGCGCGACAAAATAAACAGATTTCAGGGTTCAAGTTTCAGGTTTCAGGTTTGGAGTTTCAGGGCGCGGGTTTTAGACTAGCCTGAAATTTGAAACCTGAAACCTGAAACTCATTTGAGGGAAAAACTATGTTCTGTCCCGTGTGCGAAGCGGAATATGAGAAGGGCATTGAGCGTTGCCAGGAGCATGACGTGGAGCTGGTCGAGCAGTTGTCGCCCGAGACTTCACGCGACCAAAGCGAGGCGCGGTTCGTGCCTTTGCACAACATCGGCTCGCCGGCCGAGGCCGAGATGGTGCATGACATTCTGGCGCAGAACGGCGTCCGCTCGGCCGTCCAGTCGGGCGGCTCGGACGCTTTCTCGCCGCTCCTCTCCACCACTTCACCCGGCGCGCTCGTGCTCGTTGACGAGCGCGATTTCGACCGCGCGCAGGAACTTTACAACTCTTTCTTCGGCAGCGACACGACGCCACTCACGGGCACAACGCTCAAAGAGGACGACGAAATCGCTTCGGAAGATGACGACACTGACGACACCGACGACACTGGCGACCTGTCAGAGCGTAGCTAAAGTTAGCCTGACGGATGGCGGTTAGCGAGCCGTCGCCCGTCTACGTGTTTCGGCGGCGAGTGCGGGGTGCGATCATGCAAGAGGCTGGCGAGGTCGCGATCATGGTGATGATGACGGCGGGCAGCCGCGAAGAGGCCGCGCGGCTCGCGGAGATGCTCGTCGGCGCGCGCCTCGCCGCGTGTGTGCAGATACTACCTGAGGTCGAGTCGGTGTATCACTGGAAGGGCGAGGTGCGGCGCGACCCGGAAGTGTTGCTGCTGGCGAAGACGACGCAGGCGCGCTTTTCCCTGTTGGAACGCGAGGTGCGCGCGCTGCACAGCTATGAAACGCCTGAGATCATCGCGCTCCCCATCACAGACGCATCCGCCCCTTACCTCGAATGGCTCACCGCCACGGTTAAGGGCGAGGAATAAAGAATGTTCTTTGTCCGTGGTCAGTTGTCAGTCGCGTGTGGCTGGGGATGCGAGTCGCTAAAGATTCGGATTGAACAACCAACCACGGACAACTGACAAAGGACTACTGACAGTCGTTCCTCACGCGATGTCGCTCGAAACAGTCTTATCCCACTTACGCAGAGAGTCTTGACTGCGCACGACTATCTCGACGGCTTCGGCGGGCGAGTCTGTGAGATGCAGGAGGACGAGGTCTTCGTCGGAGATGTTTTTCTCCGCCAGCACCGCGCTCCGCAGCCAATCCATCATCCCGCCCCAGAATTGTTTGCCGACAAGCACGACGGGGAAGTTTCGCACCTTACGCGTCTGGATGAGCGTGAGCGCCTCGAAGAGTTCGTCGAGCGTGCCGAAGCCGCCGGGGAAGATGATGAAGGCGGTGCTGTATTTGACGAACATCGTCTTGCGCACGAAGAAATATTTGAAGGTGAGCGAGCGCGTCTGGTACTTATTCGCTCCTTGCTCGAAGGGCAGTTCGATGTTGCAGCCGATGGAGACGCCCTTGGCGTCATACGCCCCGCGATTGGCGGCCTCCATGATGCCGGGGCCGCCGCCCGTGATGACGGCGAAACCCGCGCCGACGAGAAGTGCGGCCGTCTTCTGTGCCGCCGCGTAGTGCGGGCTGTCGGGCAGCGTGCGCGCCGAGCCGAAAATTGAGACGCCGCGCGTCACGGTCGCGAGTTCGTCGAAGCCCTCGACAAACTCGCCCATGATGCGAAACACGCGCCAGGTGTCCGTATGCTTGAACTCGTCCAGTTTCGGAGTCTCAAGCAACTGCTCGTCCTGCGTGACGTGCGCGCTCTTACGATTTCGATTGTTGGTCTTTGCCATGGGAAGCTGGTAGCTATTAGCTGTTAGCTATTAGCGGGAAATAGTAAGTTTCACTTATGTCTGACAGTTAAATGCTTTTGCTGAAAGCTAATAGCTAATAGCTAATAGCTAAAACGCCATGATGTTATAGCCGCAGTCCACGTGGATGACTTCGCCGGTGATGCCGGAGGAGAGTGGGCTGCACAGGAAGAGCGCGGCATTGCCGACTTCGCTCGCCTCGACATTGCGCCGGAGCGGCGCGCGCTCCGCGTGGTGCTTCAACATCGCGCCCATGTTGCCGACGCCGCGCGCGGCCAGTGTGTTGAGCGGCCCCGCGCTGATGGCATTGACACGGATGTTGTGTTTGCCGAGGTCGCTCGCCAGATAACGTGTGCTGGCTTCGAGCGCGGCTTTGGCGACGCCCATCACGTTGTAGTTCGGCACAACCTTCTCCGCGCCGTAATAGCTCATCGAGACGATGCTCCCGCCCTCCGTCATCAAAGGCTGAGCGGCGCGCGCCAGCGTCGCGAGCGAGTACGCGCTGATTTCGAGCGCGGTCTGAAAGGCTTCCAGAGAAGTGTTGACGTAGTCGCCCTCCAAAGCCTCGCGCGGCGCGAAAGCGAGACTGTGGACGAGGAAGTCGAGCCGCCCGAATTCCTCTTTGACACGCGCGAACGTCTGCTCAACCTCTTCCGGTTTCACCACGTCGCACTGCGACAGCGACGCGCCTGGCAAGTCTTTCGCCAAGCTTTCCACGTTCTCGCGCAGACGCTCGTTCTGATACGTGAACGCGAGGCGCGCGCCCGCGCCCGCGAGCGCCTGCGCCGAAGCCCACGCAATCGAACGCTTGTTAGCCACGCCGAACACGATGCCGAATTTATTCTCTAACATAGATTCAGAATCCCGAATTGAAGGTTTCAGGGCTCAAGTTACAGAACTTCAAACCTCAGTCCTGAAACTTGAAACTTGAAACCAGTAGTTAAGCTGCCGCGATCTCCGGCGCGCCGTTCATCAGACGCCCGTACTGATCGCTCTCGACCCATTTCAAAATCTCGGACGTGCGCCATACGGGGAACGGGTGCGAGAGGCCGCTCGTGATGATGTCGGCCCAGAAGCGGTCGAGCGCGCTCTCGTCGTAGTTTTTCTGGAAGTCGCGCGCCTGCACGAGGAATTGTTCATAGTCAACTTTCGAGGCGAACGTGCCGCCGCAGAGTTTCATCATCGTGCGCCCGATCACGTCGGCGTCCTGCGTCACGAGCAGCGCGGCGCGGTCGCACGACAACTCTGCGCGGCGCGACCACGCGAGCAGCGCCGAACGCATCGTGGTGGACAAAATCTGCGCGACGAGGCTCGCCACCGGCGCGGCCGCAATCGCGACGTTCGCCAAAGCTTCGAGCAGATGCGCTACCGTCAGGTACAGCACATGCTCGGCGTGGATGTGGCCGACTTCGTGCGCGACGACGGCGAGCACCTCTTCGTCCGTCAATCGTTCGAGCAGGCCGGAATAGAGCACGATGACGGGACGCTCGACGCCGCCCGTGAAGGCGTTGACCATCGGCGACTGCTGCACGAACAGTTCCGGCATGTCCACGCCGAGCGTCGTACAGGCAACCTGCAACTTGGCGTAGAGGTCGGGGCATTGTTTGGGCGTCACGCGCACCGCGCTCGCCGTGAAGATGACGCGGATGGCCGATTCGCCAGTCACCGACAACAGCTTTTTGACCGCCGTGTCAATGCCGGGAATCGCGCGCAGCGTGGCGAGCGCGCGGCTGTCGGCCGGGTGGATGTAAGAGTCCTTGTCGAGTTCGGCGAATTTTTTATGCGGCACGCCCGCAAGCGGCAGGCGGCAGCGACCGCACTTCGCGTTCCCGACCACGTCCGCGCGCGTCTGATTCAACTGCCCGCAAAAACGGCAACGCACCGGCGTCCCGTTGTTTTCACCACCGGAGATGGATTCAATGTCAGCCATGAGTTCTCAACCCTTCGTTACGGCAAATAAATTTTCGGAGAGACGGAATGCCCAAGTATCAACGATTGCGCGCCGCGTGTGCAAGCGCGTACAACGGGCGTGCGCGTGGCCGCTCAACGAACCGACACCTTGAGCGTGTATGTGGCGTTGCCGCGCGTTCCGCCGACCTCGATCACGTAGTCGCCGCTCTCCGGCAAATTCCAACTCCAGTTTGTTGACTCGGGCATCTCTTCCGCGCCTTCGGGCGTGTTGTTTGAAGGCGGGCGGATGATAAAGACCGCGTTGCGCCCGACCGAAGTGATGCTCACGGTCATCTGCTGCCCGGCACGCGCGCCGACTATGTAACGATCCCGCGTGCCGCGCACGACCGAGTTCTTCAGCGTGGCCGTCGTGCGCCCCCGTGCGAAACGCACGCGCTTCGTTAAACCCTCCTGCGCGGCGAGCGCGCATGTCGCGAGCAGCAGCAGGCCAAGCAATGCCGCCGCAGTTTTTACCTTGAATGATTGCTTAATCATCGTCGCCCCGGATTTCCTTCCCGTGTTCAATGTTTGAAATGTCGGATGCCCGTGAAGACCATCGCGAGATTGTGTTCATCGGCGGCGGCCATGATCTCGTCGTCGCGCACGGAGCCGCCGGGCTGAATCAGCGCGGTGATGCCGTGACGGGCGGCCTCGTCAACACCGTCGCGGAAGGGGAAGAAAGCGTCGGAGGCGAGCACCGAACCGGCAACCGGCAATTGCGCGCGCATCGCCCCGAGGCGAACCGAGTCAACGCGCGACATCTGTCCCGCGCCGACACCGACGGTCTGCCCCGCGCGCGCGTAGACGATGGCATTCGACTTTGTGTGTTTGCAGACCGTCCACGCGAAAATGAGCGCGTCTACCTCTTCGACGGTGGGCGCGCGGCGCGAGACGACTCTGAGGTCGTCGCGTGTCAGGCGGTGCAGGTCGCGCGTCTGGATAAGCATCCCGCCGCTGATTTTTTTGTAATCGTAATTGAGAATGGCGGCGGCTTCTTCGTCAACGCCAGGCAAGGCGGCGCGCAGGACGCGCAGGTTCTTCTTAGCGCGGAGCGTCGTCAACGCCGCCGCGTCATAACCGGGGGCGATCACGACTTCGGTGAAAATTTCCGTGACGGCGCGCGCCGCCTCTCCGTCAACTTCGTGGTTGAAGGCAACGATGCCGCCGAAAGCGGAGACCGGATCGGTGGCGAGCGCGCGCCGGTAAGCCTCCGCGGGCGACGCCCCCAGCCCCACGCCCGCCGGATTCGTGTGCTTGATGATGGCGCAGGCGGGTTCGGCGAAATCGCAGGCGAGTTGCCACGCGGCGTCGGCGTCCACGTAGTTGTTGAAAGACATCTCCTTGCCGGAGAGCAGTTCGGCGTGCGCCACGCCGCCCGCGTCTTCCTCTTCGATTTCGTAGAGCGCGGCCGATTGGTGCGGGTTCTCGCCGTAGCGCAGGTCGGAAAGTTTGTTCAGAGACAGTTCGGCGTATTCGTCAAACTCGGAATCCGTGTCGGCCGCATCTTCGTCGGCGTCGCCCGCGGCGGCGAACGCGCCCGCGAGAACGTCGGCGTAGGTTTCCACCGTGTCCACGATGGATTCGATGGGCGGGTAGATCGCCCAATCCTCCGACTCGGCCGTCTCGGCCAGCGAGTTGAGGTAGGAGAAGACTTTTGAGTCGTAGAAAGCCGTCCGCATGAAGGCGAGGCGCGCGAGTTGGCCGCGCGTCGAGAGCGAGAGCGCGCCGTTGTGTTCCTGCATCTCGCGCAAAATTCGTTCGTATAGTTCGGGCGCGGTGACGACCGTTACGTCCGCGTAATTCTTCGCGGCCGAGCGCACCATCGCGGGGCCGCCGATGTCTATCTGCTCGACAGCGTCCGCGAGCGTCGTGCCCGCGCGGGCGATGGTCTGCTCGAACGGGTAGAGATTGATGACGACCATGTCTATCGGCTCGATGCCCTGTTCGGCGAGCGCGCTCATGTGCCCGGCGTCGTCGCGCACGGCAAGCAGCCCGCCGTGGATGCGCGGGTGTAGCGTCTTGACGCGCCCGTCGAGCATTTCGGGAAAGTTCGTGACCTCGGACACGTCGCGCACTGCGATGCCCGCCGCGCGCAGGTCTTTCGCAGTGCCGCCCGTGCTCAGCAGTTCGACGCCGAAGCCTGTGAGAGCGCGCGCAAATTCGACCAGACCCGTTTTGTCCGACACGCTCAACAGCGCGCGGCGTATGCTTCGCAACCCTTCCTGATTCTGTTCGCTCATAAGTATTTTAGTGACAAGTGACAAGTGACAGGTGACAAGTTAAAACAAGCGGTTTGACTTGTCACCTGTCACTTGTCACTTGTCACTGTTTGAGACTGTAGTTTCCGCGAAGCATTTGCACGCGGAGGCGTTTGTGTGTCGGCGTCAGAGTGACCTGCAAGCGATGTTCGTTGTGTGTGCGCGTGGCGGCGTCGAGGTAATAGCCGAGGACGTACTGGCTCTGCAAGTCTTCGGTGATCGCGCGGAAGATGGGCGCGAGGTCATAAGCCGCGCGCGGGTCGAGCGCGTCGCGTGCGTCGACGAGCTGGAAAAAGTGGCCGCCGGTCTGCTCTGCCAGTTCTCGAAAACCCTTAGCCGGGCGGCGCGCGACGAGCCGGCCGTCGCGGGGCGTGAAGAGTGGAAAGTAGATGACGTAGATGGAGACGCCGCGCAGGCGCGCATCGTTGATGGCGGAGGTGTGCGGCGTGCGGCTGGTCGTGTCCAGACCGTCGCTGAACAGGACGACGATGCGGCGTTCGCGCGCGTCAGCCCCGGCGACGTTGAAGGCGCGGACGGCGACCGAGGCGGCGTCGAAAATGGCCGTATGCCGGCCGCGACGCGGGGAGAGTTGGAACAACGCGTCGCGCGCGCCGTTGATGTCGGAGGTGAAGGGAAGCGCAAACTCGGCCTGTTCGGAAAACTGGAGCACGGCCATGCGCGAGTTGTCGCCGAAGCGCTCGAACATGGCGAGCGTGGCCTCGGTCTGTCGCACGATGTGCGCGCGCGCGCTGCCCGACGTGTCGAGCGCGAAAAGCATCGCAACGCGCTCCGTGCCGGTGGAGAAGTAGTCGAGCTTGACGAGACGCCCGCCGTCGCGCACCTCGAAATCCCCCAGCGTCAGGTTGGCGAAGCGTCTCCCGCGCGCGTCTGTGACGACGACGGGGACGGTGATGAGGTCGGTGTTGACGCGCAGGACTTCGTCGTCTTCGGGCAGGTTGGTTGTTTGCGGCGTTTGGGCGCAGATGCCTGCGCTGAGAAGCAGGACGAGGGACAACGCGAGAAGAGAGAACAGGAGGCCGGGGCGTGGAAAGACGTGTCGTCGGGAACGGGCTGGATGAGGAAGGGTCATGCCGCCGTCAGGCTAAAACAAAAAACGCCCGAAGAACAGGATCGTCAGGATGACCGCAATAGTAATGATGATGATCTTTACGAGACTCACGATTCGAACCTCAAATTCATTGGAGGCCAGGGCTACACGGTAGCGAGGGCTGTATTTTATCGGTGCATTACGAGAAGTGTCAACGCTGCGGCCGGACGTGGCCTGCCATGCGCCTGATTTTGCCCGCACGGCAAAACTTTTAGACGTTCGGCAGGCCGTTAAAGTTCCGGGTTTTGTCGGGCGGGGAGTTGCCGGTTGATTGAATTATCAACCGGCAACTCCCCGCCGCGGCCGAGTTTCATTTGAAGCGCACGGACAGACGCCCGCTGAAGAGACGCGGGAAGCCGATGTGCGTGCCGCTGAAGACCGACTCGAAGTTGTAGAGAAAGAGCGTGTTTGTCAAATTCTGCACGTCGAACTGCACGTTGAGCGAAGCGCGGCGTTCGCGCAGCAAGTCCGCGCCGATGGAGAAATTGAGAATAGTGCGTGGTTTGGTGCGGCCTCGCTCGAAGTCAATTTCGTTGTAGAGGCGCGGGTCGAAACCGGCGTCGGCGAAATCGGCGCGCGTCGTGCCGGGTTCGACATCGGTCGGGTAGCCGGAATCGTAGCGACCGCCGAACATGGTATAGATGCCCGAGCGTTGGTGGTTGTAGCTGAGTTGAAACTGAGCGGAGTTGCGCTGGTCGTGGTCGTTGGCGAACCTGAGACCGGGCAGTTCAAGGCTCTCGACTGCTTCGCCGAGGAACAGGCCGCCGTTGATGGGCGTGACGCCGTAAGCGCGCGCGTTGGCGTAGGAGGCGAAGGCGCGGAAGCCGCCGAGGTCGGCCGTCTCAAGGCGCAACTCCTCGCCCGTGACGCGGCCTGCGGAGATCGTGATGGGGAAGATAATACCCGTATCGAAGAATTGATCCTTGTCGCCGAAGTTCGTGATGCGCTTTTGATAGACGGTCAGGTTGAGTCGCATGAAGCGAGAGAGAGCCTGTTGCGCGCCGACCTCGAAGACGTGTTGCCTGTCGGGCAGAATCGGGCGCACGCCCGCCTGGCCCTGCACCACCGCGAGCGGCGACAACGCAGCGGCCTCGGCCGAACTGGCGAGCAACAAATTCTCCGCCGGGGGCGTCTGGAAGATGCGATTGTAAGAGGCGCGCAGCGTCGTCTGCGTGCGCGGGATGAAATAGGCCACGCCGATGCGCGGGCTGAAAGCGTCCTCCCGGATGATCAGCTTGTAGTTGTCGTAGCGCACCCCCGCGTCAATCGTGAAATTGGGAAACGGCGAGAAACGATCCTGAATGTACGCGCTGAACATGCGGCCAGTCCGTCTGCCATCGAAGCGGAACGGGTTGGCGGGCGTGAACGAGTTGATCGGATTCGTCACCGTTTCGCCGTCTTCATCGGTGAAGTCTTCGAAGGGCGCGGTCGGGTAGAAGCTGAAATTCTCGTGTACGGGCGTCACGGTGAACTGTCCGCCGACCTTGATGTTGTGACTCCCGCGCGTGAGCGAGACGGCCGCGAGGCCGCCCGTGTTTTGCAGCGTGCGGTCTTGAAACGCGACGACGGGCGTGGAGAAAGGGTTGCTCGACAGGCGCGCCGTGCCGTGGCGATTGAAGAACGAAAATTGCCCGAAGGTGGTGGGCGAGAAGATGCGCTCGTAGGTCACGAACTCTGAATGATCGCGGAGTCGCTGCCTTTGATCCTGTCCGGCGAGTTCCTGTTCGAGACGATTGGGGATTTGGAAATTCGTGCCGCCCGCGAGGAACGTGCCGCGCAGCGTGTCGTTCGGCGTGAGTTGGTAGTCGAGGCGCAGGAAACCTTTGCCGGTGCGCCCGAAGTTGTGAAAATTTTCGACGGTCGGCGGGTCGAGGAAACGTTGCGAGGTAGTGGCCGACAGGTTCGTCAGCAGGCCAAGCTTGTCGGTGCGAGTCGAGAAATTGACGCCGATTTCGCCGGTCGAGAAACTGCCGCCGGAGAGCGTAACGCTGCCCTGCGTCGGCGTCTCGCGCCCCGAGCGCGTGTTGACGTTGATGACTCCGCCGAGCTTGTCGCCGAACTCCGCGGAGATGCCGCCGGTCAGGACTTCCACCGTGCGCAGCGTGCGGGCGTCGAGGCTGGTGGCGAAGATGGCGGAGAGATTGTCCGTGATGGGGATGCCGTCAACGACGTATTGCACCTGCGACTCGGAGCCGCGCGGATGGAGACGGCCGTTGTCGTCGGGAGCGAAACCGGGCGCGCTCGCGACGATGGCCTCGATGCCGCGCGAGGGCACTGCGCCGAGCGGGCGTTCGAGCAACGTCTGTGAGATGTTGGTGTCCGAAGAAGTTTTGTCGGCTTCGATGAGCGAGGCATTTTCCGTGACGGTGACGTTTTCGCTGGCGGTGGCGATTGAGAGCGTGAAATCAACGCTCGTCGGGATCGCCGTCTCCACGTCAATGGATTTTTCGATGGTCTGAAAGCCTGCCGCCTCGACGCGCACGGTGTAGATGTGGAACGGAATGTTCAAGAATTTGAACTCGCCCTGCGCGTCGGTTTGCGCGGTTTGCTGGTAGCCGCTGGTCGGGTCGGCGATGCGCACGGACGCGCCGGGGACGAGCGCGCCGCCGGGGTCGCGCACCGTGCCCTGCACCGTGCCGATGTGTGTCTGAGCCGTGGCCGCGACGCAAAAGGTTAAAGCCAACGCCGCGCTCTTGATGAATCTAAAAATGCTTTTCCGAATCATATTAAGGCCTCTCTTCAATGCTGTACGGCAGGTGCCGTCGGACGCCCGGCCTCAAAGCGCGTGCGCTCCGGTTGGTAAAACCGGCGCGAGGGCGAAGTGGCTGCGCGTCCTGAATCTTTGATGCTTCGATGGCTTCGCCAAGGTGACAAAGCAGTCGAATGAAAATGCACTTAGAGAAGAGAAGCGAAGGGTGGTGCGCGACCGCGCGTTGATTCGTGCGGGACGGAGTGGTGGCCGAAGTTTGCGGCAAGCAGGCGTGCGACGCTTGCGGGCGGTTGCTGTGCGAAGGGCGTCGTGTGAAAAAGACCGTGCGAGAGTTGTTGATGAAACTGGCAGAGCAGGCAATTTTTACCGGAGGGCAAAAGCCTTGCCGTCAAATCAGCTTCGCGCGCGTCGTCGAGGACTGTTCCGAGCGTTGAAATTGAGGGGAGGTAAATCGTGTGGCTATGAACCAGCCCGCACGTCGCTCCGTAAAAAATCAGGAAGAGGAGTAGACTGTTCATCGCGCGCGCGAAATACTTGCGGCGGCGATGACACCCGTTTTTAATGCTGATGGGCACTGCTTCGAGCATTATGTTACAGTTCGGAAACAAAGGGAGCGTTGAGGGCAACTATAGACGCTCACGCGCGCCAGTGTCAAAGAGACCTCTTCCGCATCGTGCAACCCGATTCCCACGCGGCCAACACGGTCAAAGCATGCTCCAACACCAAGTAACCCTCGTAACTGAAATCGTGCCGGCTTCGCACGCGCCCCTGCGGGCAAATAGCGCAAGGCGATTAACGCGCCTTTGGTTTATCGGCGGAATGTTCATCCTGATGTCATACGCAAATCTTGCCGCGCAGCCTCAATCTATCAAAGCGCGAATCAGCGTCGTTTCGCTGAAGCCTCCGCGCGTCAGGGTAGAGGCTGAACGAGAGCAAGGCGCGAAGGTGTGGTCATTTCGCAACGAGTATGCCGGAATCGTCGGCCTCGGCGAACGCATCGAGAATTTGTCGTTGTCCGACACGAAGGGCAGCGAAATTGCCGCGCGCAAACGCGCCTCCGGTGAATACGAAGCCGCGCGCGAGGCGACGAAGATCAGCTACGAAATCAAACTCGACCCGCCGCGCAGCACGAACGAGACCGCGCACGCTTCATGGCTGATGGGCGTGCGGGGCGTGTTGATGCCCGGCGACCTTCTGCCGCTCTCAACGGCGCGTGCGAACTTGACCCTTACGCTGCCCGCTGACTGGAAAGTCGCCACGGTAGAAAAGCGAAACGGCGTCGGGCAGTATGTAATTGAAGATGCCGAGTCGTCCATCTTTTTCGTCGGAGCCGATCTGCGCGTGAGGCAAGCAAGCGTGAGCGGGATGAAGTACATGTTCGCCACCGCGGGCGAGTGGGCTTTCGCCGACGAGGACGTGGTCGGGCTTGTCGGCGACATCCTCGAAAAGCACGCCCGAATCAACGGCAGCGTCCCGCGCAAGAACGCGTTGATTTTGCTCGCGCCGTTTCCGCAAACATCGGACGCTTCCCGCTGGAGCGCGGAGACGCGCGGTGAAACGGTCTTCTTTCTCTCAGGACGTTCGACATCGAAAGCCGCCGGTCTCGCGCGCCTGAGCGTCCCCTTGTCGCATGAGATTTTGCACCTCTGGGTTCCGAATGCTTTGGCCCTGAGCGGTGATTACGCCTGGTTCTACGAAGGCTTCACCGTCTACCAATCAATGCGCGCGAGCGTGGAACTCGGACATTTAACTTTTCAGGATTACCTCGATTCGCTGGCGCGCTCTTACGATAACTACCTCGCCGAACGTCAGCGGGATAAATATTCTCTGGTAGAAACCTCCGCGCGCCGTTGGGAGGGAACGAGCAGTCTGATTTATCACAAGGGAATGCTGGTGGCCGCGCTCTATGATCTGACCGTGAGGCGGAACAGTCGCGGGAAGCGCAGTCTTGACGATGTCTACCGCGCGCTATTTCGCCTGCACCGAGCGGGCGTCGAAAGCCGTGAGGGAAACGCTGCCGTAATCGCCGCACTTAATAGCGTAGCGGGCGCAAGCGATTTCTCGAAACGCTACATCGAAAGCGCCAGCCCACTCGATTTGACAAATGCGCTGGACACTTTCGGCCTTAAGGTGGAAAGCCGTGGGGCTGGAACAAGGATCAATGTAGCCGATTCGATAAGCCGCGCTCAACGCGATTTATTGCGCCAGATGGGCTACAATTAGAAAGACTTTGGGATCGTGGGATTCCAGGTTCGACTGTAAATTGAAACTTGTCCCGGTACGATTGCTAATTCAGAATTCCCCCGCACGTCGCATAGACTTCGTATCCATCATCCGCCGCATGAAAATTTTTGGCATCACCGAAAATCCTGATTTTAACTCTCGACGGGTTTGTCCGCGCTTCCTCCTTTTACTGCTGGCCGTGATATTGGTCTCGGCCGGTTGTACGACTCTGGCGAGTGAGGCCGAGACCGGAGTCGTGATCGCACGCCGCGCGCAGGTGCGGAGTTCGATTGCCGTCGTGGCGGCTGATTTATCGGAAGTGGTGCGCGGCGATGTCGTGGATATTTTGGATTCGACGACGGCCGAAAACGGCGAGCGTTGGTTGCGCGTGCGGGCGCACGATGCGGAAAACACGGAGGGTTGGATCGAAGCGCGCAACGTCATGCCGCAGGATTTGCTCGACCGTTCCGTCCAGGTTGCCGCAGAAGACAAAGACATCCCCGCGCAGGCCACCGGACAACTCAGGGCGAGCACGAATCTGCGTTCGTCGGCGGATCGAAGCGGCGCAGATAATATCTTGCTGAAATTAGAAAGCGGCGCGCATTTCGAGATCATCGGATGGAAACGTGTGCCAAAACCTAAAACGTCCGAAACGACGGAGAGCGATGATGCGCCCAAGGCAGGGGCGGCCACACAAGCGGGAAGTAAGCAGAAGGATAGCGGCGCAGAAAAGGAGGCGGAAGAGTTAAACGAACTCTGGTATAAAGTCCGCCTGCCGCGCGCTATTTCGCCCGCGCCCGCCGGCTGGGTTTATGCCAAACAGGTTGAGTTGACCGTGCCGAGCGACATTATTTTTTATCGCACCGGGCGCGAGTTTGTGGCCTGGCAAAGGCTCGACGATGCGGGCGACCCGGGTCAGTCTGCACCGAAAGATAAGGATGCGGCGAAAGAAGCGCAGGCAGGTAGTTGGGTGATCCTGGAAAAAAGCAGTTCCAATAAACCGAGTACGCTGGAAGACCCGGATTTCGACCGCATCTTCGTGTTGGGTTATGACAAAAGCCGGCAGGAGCATTACACGGCCTACCGCAGCCCCGACCTGCACGGCCGCCTGCCGCTACGCGTCGAGAACAGCAACGGGGAGAAGTTTTTTACGGTCAAGGCCGATGACGACGGTCAGCTGGTTGACGTGCGTTATAAAGTTTACCGGGATGACAGGGGTAATTTGAGGGTTGATGCTCAGGGCACATTGCCCAAAAGCCAGAAAAAGAAATAGCCAAACCTCTTTCCCCTGCCTGTCAGAGATGGTGCGCTCTGGCGTATTTCGATGAACTGAAATTTTTTTCAGGCAGGGTGTTGACAAATAATAGATTCTGTCTATAATGCCCATTCGCCTGAAACACGGCAATTGACATTCCAAGCGACAACACGATGCGTTGGTCACGGCTGCTTCTCTTCCTTGAGATGTTTGGGGAGAAGGGCGGTTGTTTCGTCGGCGCAAAAAAGTCGTCGTTAAGGGCAACTCGAAAAGAGTTGAAGCCGTCTAAGGCTGGCTCGCTTGACAAGTTGAACGCAATCGCTTAAGGTTGCGGTTTGCTTGAGACGAAAAATAATCGTCTGCGGGCAACCTGAAAGGGTTCATACGCAACTAAGTATGGATTCGGAAAATGAAAACCGATCTTTGAAAACTAGATAGAGCGTGTCCATGTTAATAACCTTTGAGAGTTGGAGCGCGCGAGCTTAGGCTCGGCGCAGATAAAACTCGAGAAGAGTCATTATCGGATACTTTTAACCAGTATAAGATAATGTTCCAGAGATACAAATTCTTAACGAGAGTTTGATCCTGGCTCAGAAT
>DATHAZ010000011.1:0-8964 GCA_035296445.1 Pyrinomonadaceae bacterium
AGGGCTTGCGTCTCGATGCGGTCGTTGAGTTGCGTGGAAGTGCCGTGCAGGTTGACGTAATCAATTTCCGACGGCGCGCGTCCCGCATCCGAGAGCGCGAGGCGCATGGCGCGTGCGGGTTCTTCGCCCGTGTCTTCGAGACGCACGCGATGATAGGCGTCGCACGTCGCGCCGTAGCCCGTGATCTCCGCGTAGATGCGCGCGCCGCGCAAGCGAGCGCGCTCGTAGTCTTCCAGAAAATAAATCCACGCTCCCTCGCCGAGCACGATGCCGGAGCGGTCGAGCGAGAAGGGGCGCGAGGCGCGTTGCGGGTCTTCGTTCCACTCCTTCGTCAAGACGGTCATCAAGTTGAAGCCCGCGAGGATACCCGGCGCGATGGGCGCATCGACGCCGCCTGCGAGCATCGCGTCCTGTCGCCCGAGTGCGATGTGCTGGCTGGCGTAGGCGATGGCGTCCGTGGAACTCGTGCAGCCGGTCGAGATGATGTGCGAGAGGCCACGCAGGCCGAAGGCCATGGAGAGTTCGGAGGAGAGGCCGCCGTGCGTCGAAGCCGGGATGGTGTAGACGCTCGCACGCGCCGCCTCGCCCGTGAAGTAATACTTGTATTGCTGTTCGGTGAAGGCGAGGCCGCCGCCGCCCGTGCCGAGCACGACGCCGATGGCGCGTCGTTCTTCCAAACTCAAATCAGAAAAGTGAAGCTGTGCGTCTTCCAGCGCCTCGCGCGCCGCCGCGAGCGCCAGCGGCACGGTGCGCGGCACGTGCTTGCGATCCTTCGCGCTGACCTGCGCCTCCCAATCGAAACCGCGCACCTCCGCCGCGATCTGCACCGCCGACTCGCCCACGTCGAAACTCTCTATGCGCCGCACGCCGCTCTCGCCCTTTGCTAACGCGCGCCAGAAAGCCTCGCGCCCCACGCCGAGCGGCGTCACGCATCCCATCCCCGTGATCACTACACGGCGCAACTGTCGCAGAGTTCTCAACATGCCGGATTAAATCTTCGCAAGGAATTGTTTCGATAAGATTGAAGGAGACACACCAAAGCATAACACCGCGCGTCATGCTCCGGCTAACACGCGACTTCGCTCCTTAATATCCACGCGGAACTTTTGTTTCACACTTGAAATAAAGTGTTGCACATGAAAACAAGCTGTGATATAAGCTGCCTCCGACACGCCTCGCGGACAACAACATTTTCAGGTTCAAAGATGGAGGGATTCATGGCAAGCAACACGAAATTCATACCTGAGGGCTATCACACAGTGACGCCGTACCTGTACGTCGGCGACGCGGCGCACGCCATAGAGTTTTACCAGCAGGTGTTCGGGGCGAAGGAGTTGTTTCGGATGGACATGCCGGGCGGAAAGATCGGGCACGCCGAGATCATGATCGGCAATTCGCACGTCATGCTGGCCGACGAGTGCACGGAGGCGGACGCGCGCAGCCCGCAGACCATCGGCGGCTCGCCCGTCGGGCTGTTGCTCTACGTAGAGGATGTGGACGCGGTGGCCGCAAGCGCCGTCGCGGCGGGCGCGAAGCTGCTGGAGCCGTTGGAGGATAAGTTCTACGGCGACCGCATGGGCAAATTCGAAGACCCCTTCGGCCACATCTGGGCGATTGCGACGCACATGGAAGACGTGTCGCCCGAAGAGATGGAGCGACGCGCGGCGGCCATGCACGGCTAACGCCGATCTCGCTAACTGATTGCAAAAGCACTCACCGCAGAGAAGAAAGTAGGAAGTAGGAACGCGGAACGATGAACGAAAGGCAACTTGCTTTCAGTTCATCGTTCCGCGTTCCTACTTCCGCGTTTTCCCGGTACGTGCGCCTTGCGGCGCGGCTTTCGGCAAACTGAGCAAGTTGGCGAACAGGCGATACGCGCCGGGGACTCCGGCGGGCAGTTGGCGAAACCACGCGTAGGACGTGTAGACGTAATGCCCGCGCCCGATGCGCGCGTAGACTTGGCCGCCCGTCTGTTCCTCGTCGCCCGCGTCGTGTGATTCGAGGAGCGGCGTGTAGGCGGGATCGAAGGTGGTGAAGTTGTAGAGGCTGCGCTCCTGCACCCAGTCCTGGAAGTCTGCGTCGGTGATGCGGTTCGGGAAATTGAACGCGGGATGCGCGGGCACGAGGACGCGCACCGCCGCACGCTCGTCAACTACGCGCGCAATCGTCGGCGACGCGCCCGCGCGCTGCGGCGGCACTTCCATGCGTGCCGGGAGCGGCGGCAAGTTCTTCGCCGCGTAGTCTGGGCGTTGATACTGCACGATGAGTGCGCCGCCGCGCCGCATGAACTCCACGAGGCGCGCGTGATGCGCGACGAAATCGGGGCGCGTCTGCGAAGCGCGCACCCCGACGACGATGGTGTCGAAGCGCGAAAGATCGCCCGTCGAGAGTTGAGTCTCGTCGAGCATGGTCACGGTCAATCCCATGCGCCTGATCGCTTCCGGCACTTCGTCGCCGCTCCCCATGATGTATCCGACGCGCACGCTTGCGACCCGCAGGTCGAAGACGCGTATCGTTGTCTCTGCGTCCGTGTAGTAGTAATGAGTTCGGATGTGCGGATAGCTGATCTCGTGCTGCGTGTGTCCGAACGAGAGCGTCTGCGGCGAGTGTGGCTGTCGCAGTTGTCTTTCGGGGAGAGTGGCGGCCGCAACACTTCGCACGGAGTATGCGCCCGCACGCGCGCCGGGCGGAATCGCCAGCATGTAGGGCAACGTTGCGCGCTCGCCTCTGGACGTGAATTTGAAAGAAGCCGTCGCCGGTTGTAGCCAGCCTTCGGGCAGGCTCAGGCGCATGCCTCCGGTCGCGAGCGGACGATCAACCGCTGCCGTCGAAGGCTCGACGTTACTTACCAACTGCAAGGTTACTTCGCGTGTGCGTTCACGGCTGTTGACCGGCACGATGATGAGCACCGGATCGAGCCTGACGGTCAACTCCGGCACGATGTTCAACTCGCGCCGCACCTCGCCACGCACCGCATCGAGATAACGATGCTCGACCGGTGCGCTGACGACTTGCGGCGACCCGCCCGCATCAATCAACGCCTCGGCCACGAGCGACGGTGGCGCGAACGGCTCGGTCTGCGGGTCGTCTTTGCGCCAGACGTACATGTCTCCCTCGCGGCGCGGCTGCTCGCCCTCGCGGCGCGACAGCCAGTAAGGCGCGGTCGGCTCGGCATCCGCCGGCACATGCACGCGAAAGTATGCGACCGACTGCGGCGTCTCGCGCGCGACGAACGCCGTCTCTGACTTCGACGGCGCGGAGAGCCGTTCGACGCGCCAGCCCTGCGGCGCACGCAAGCGCAACTCTTCGACACGTGCCCTCTGCTCGGGCACAAAGGCGCGCACGGCGACGACGAGCGAATCACCGCGCGCGATTGTCTCTGTGTCCGCCAGCGCGTCCACGCGCACGCCGAGCGCGAGCCGCAGGGCTTCACGAAACTCGCGCTCTTTGTGCGCGAGCAGGAAGTCGGCCTCGGCGCGGGCGGCGGAATCCTTGAGACTTGCGAGTTTGCGGCGCGCTTCGAGCGTGTTGCCCAGTCCGCCAGTCAGCGCGGCGACTAGGGTGCCCGGGTCGAGCGCGTTGAATTTTTGAAGCGCAACTGCGGCGCTCTCTTCGATTCGTTCGAGATCGTTCAGGAGCGCGGCGTCGCTCAAGCCTGCCGTGCGCACGATGCCGCGGAGCGTCGTATCCAGCCCGTCATAGACGCTTTGTTCGACTGCGGCCGTCTGCATCGCGCTCTCGGCTCGCTCCACCAGTCGCACGCGCGACGTTTGTGCTCCGCGCAACTCCAGCGCGGCCTCGCCCTGCGACTTGTGCTGGCTGCGCCCCTCCATCGCCAGTTCGTAGAAGCTCCGGCCAATCAGCGGATCGAAACGACCCGTGTCGATCTCGACCACGCCCGCTGCTGTTCCCTGCCCCGCCGCTGTAGCAGTTGGCCCGAAGTGGCTCACGTAAAACTTCTTCACGCGCCACGTGCGCAAGCCTTCCGCGAGTTGTTCGGGAAACTCTCCGGCATCTGCGGCAGCGCGCACCGCCAGCGGCGTCACGTATCCTGCGAATTGATGTTGGCCGTGGCCGTCGGCGGGCGTGCCCTGCCAGCGCGAGACGACGACGAGCGGGCGGAAGCGACGTATGACGCGCACCATGTCTTCCAGAATTTCGCGCTCGTTCCAACGCCGCGCCGTCTCTTCGCGCGTCTTGGTGAAACCGAAATCGAAGGCGCGCGTGAAGAACTGCTCGCCGCCGTCGAGTTTGCGCGCTTGCCGCAGTTCTTCGGTGCGGATGATGCCGAGCGCGTCGAAGAGTTCCGCGCCGATGCGATTCTGCCCGCCCTCGCCGCGATTGAGCGAAAGGTAAGCGACGCGTGCGCCGTCGCCGCGTGCGAGACGCGCGATGAGCGCCGAGTCTTCGTCGTCCGGGTGCGCGCCCGTGTGCAGGACGCTCGCCGTCGTTTGCAGACGCCGCAACAGCAACCCCAACGCCACCGCGCCCTCGTCATAAGTCGAGCGCACCTGCGCGCGCGCAACGTAAGTTGCAGGCGAGATGAAAGAGGCGCTGGTTAAGACGGCGACGACGCAGGCGTGTGCGATGAGACGGGTGAAGAGACGACGCATAAAAGTTTCCGCGTGCAGGCAAGACATGACGAGTTTGACGGCTAACGCGCCTCCTGCGCGTCGCGCACCGTCAAACTCAACAAATAGCCGGCGACGATGACGACGAGGCAGCCGATGACGTTGAACCAGAGGAACGCGATGTCCGTGAAGCGGCTCGCGATCCAGACGGAAGTGATGCCGAAGAGCAAGCCCCAGAACGCGCCCCGCGAGCGCGCGCGCGGGACGGCGACGGCGAGCACGAAGACGCCGAGGAGCGAGCCGTAGAAGAACGAGCCGAAGCGGTTGACGACTTCGATGAGCGAGCCGAGCGAGGTGGCATAGAGCGCGACGAAGCAGGCGAAGATGCCCCAGATGCCTGTCGCGATGCGCCCGACGCGGACGTAGTGGCGGTCGTCGGCTTCCGGCTTGTAGTGGCGTCGATAGAAGTCAATCGTCGTGGCCGTGGCGAGCGCATTCAACTCCGCCGAGATGCTCGACATCGCGGCGGCGAAGATCGCGGCGATGATCAACCCGACGACTCCGGCCGGCATGTTCTGCACGACGAACGTGGGGAAGACGTAGTTCACGTCGGTGAAGGTCTTGTTGCCGCTCGTCTCCTTGACGAGCGCGACGCCGCGCCCGCGCGCCTTGTTGAACTCTTCATGGGCGGCGAGGTATGACGCGCGCGCGGCCGCACGCGCCGCCGCATCGTCGCTGTCCTCATTCTTCACATACTCGACGGCCGCCGCTTGCCGCGCGGCGAAAGCCTTTTCGTATTCGGCGTTCAGCGCGCCGTAATCGGCCGCGCGCGTGCCGCTCTCAATTTTCGTCTGCTCGACACGATTGAAGATCATCGGCGGCGGCTGGAACTGGTAGAAGACGAAGACGAGCACGCCGACGAGCAGGATCAAAAACTGCATCGGGATTTTGACGAACGCGCTCATCAGAAGCGACGTGCGCCCTTCGCCGACCGACCTGGCCGTCAGGAATCTCTGCACCTGACTTTGATCGCAGCCGAAATAAGCGAGCATCAGAAACAGCCCGCCGATGAGGCCGGACCAGAGCGTGTAGGTCTGCTTGAGATCGAAGGTCGTATCGACGGTGGTGAGCCGGCCGGTCGCGCCCGCGAGATGGAGCGCGTCGCCGAGTGAAACTTCGGGCGGGAATTTCGAGAGGATGATGAACAGGCAGACGAATAGTCCGAAGAAGATGATGACCATCTGCTTCACGTCCGTCCACGTCACGGCCTGCACGCCGCCGATCATCGTGTAGATGGTGGTCGAGAGTCCCATGGCGAAGACCGTCGCCACTTCGCTCCAACCGAGCACGATGGAGAGGATGACGGAAGGCGCGGCGATGATCACGCCGACGCCCAGGCCACGCGAGATGAGAAAGAAGAAACTAGTCAGCGTCCGCGTCTTCAGGTCGAAACGTTTTTCGAGATACTCGTAGGCGGTGAAGACTTTCGCGCGATAGAAGAAGGGCACGGCCGTGATGCAGAGGATGACCATCGCGAGCGGCAGGCCGTAGTAGAACTGGATGAAGCGCATCCCGTCGGCGTAGGCCTGCCCCGTCGTGCCGACGAGCGTGATGGCCGACAGTTGCGTCGCCATCACCGAGAGGCCGACGGCCCACCACGGCAGGCTGCGGTTGGCGAGAAAGTAGCCCTCGGCGCGGTCGCTGTATTTCGTCATGCGCACGCCGTCCCAGATGACGTAGACGAGATAAGCGACGACGACAGCCCAATCAAGTAGGCGCATGTTGTTTCAGTGGCGGTTCGATTTCAGGATGAAAAACGGCGCGAGAAAAACCACAAGGCCGCGATGACGAAGACCGTAAACACGATCACGGCGACATAGACGACATGCCAGCGCGCGTCCTCGTGCCTCAACTCGCGCTCGGTTCCCGGTTGAGTCTCCCGCATCGAAATCCTCTCTCCGCAATTTGAAGTGGCGACGCGATTATACGCCGAAGGCCGCGGCAAACGCTTGCCGAAATTCTCGCCGCTCAACTTATCCCGCGCGAAACGTTTCCCTGCCTGCGATGCGTTCGCACGCGCCAGAGGTGAAACAAAATGAGAGCGGTCGCTCCGCCCGTCATGTCTATCAAGCTATCCCAGACGGTGCCCGTGCGCGCGGCGTTGAATGATTGATTGTATTCGTCGAGCAGTGCGACCAGCGCGACGAGCGCGAGCGCGGCAATGAAAGGGTGGCGTCGCAAGCGCCGTCGTGTCGAAGGGATGAAGGCGCGCGCGGCGAGCAGTGCGAGGACGGCGTACTCAACGAAGTGCGCCGTCTTGCGTACGCCGAAATGAACGAAGAGAAGTTGGGCTTCGGTGATAGCGGGAAAGAGCCACTTGAAGATCGGCGCGATGATGCGCGAGGTGTTCGAGGCCGACATCGCGCCCGTCGAGGCGAAGAAGATAAACGCGATCCAGCAGGCGAGCGGCACGTAACGCCACAGGCGGCCGCGCCAGGAGGACGGCGCGATCCGTTCGTCGCTCGACCGTTTATGTGTGTCGCTTTGTGTGACCAAAATTAACGCGCGTGTCCTTCAAGACACCAAATTGCTCTCGACGGCAATCTTGTTCCGGTGAAACAGGAAGTGATCTCAATAAAGCTCGCGTCAAAATTCACTTTGTACCTTGACGAATCAAGGGTCTTCTTTCTGAATTGTCTTCAGTGTTATTCATATGACAAGTAAGGGAAATGCGCCGTGTAGCTCTCCCTTGAGGGCACACGGCGCAAGTTATTCACAAACCGAAGTTCGAGTTGGACTAGGACGATGCGGCCGCTGCGCCCGAGACGACTTCGATGATCTCTTTCGTGATCGCGGCCTGGCGGATGCGGTTCATGTTGAGCGTGAGCGAGCCGATGAGGTCGCCCGCGTTCTTCGAGGCGGCATCCATGGCCGTCATGCGCGCGCCCTGTTCCGACGCGATTGATTCGAGGAGCGCGAGGAAGACCTGCGTCTCGATGAGACGCGGCAGCAGGCGGCTGAAGATTTCCGCTGGCGGCTGCTCGTAAATATACTCGACGAAGTTTTGCCCCTGCGCCGGGCTGCCGTCGGCCGCTTGGGCATCGTCGCCCTCGCCTTCTTCCACGCGCGAGACGGGCAGGAGTTGTTCGACCACGACCCGCTGTTGCAAGACGGAGCGAAACTCGTTGTAGATGAGAAAAACTTTGTCGATGCCTTCGTCTTCGACGAAGCGGCGCGTGATGTCGCTCGCCATCTCGGCCGCCTCTTCGAAACTGATGCGCCCCTTGCCCGTCAGCCCGATGTACTCCTGCACGATCTCTATCTCGCGGCGGCGGAAGAAATCCCGCCCCTTGCGCCCGACGGCCATCAATTCGACCGTCTTCCCGTCATGCTCGCGGATGAAAGCCTGCGCCGCTTTGATCAAGTTGGCGTTGAACGCACCGGCGAGTCCCTTGTCGGCCGTGATGAGCACGAGCAGGTAACGCTCGTCGCCGCGCCGGTCGAGCAACGGGTGATGATAATTTTCGTCCGTGTGAGCGGCGAGTTCCGTCAGCACTTCCGTCATCTTGCGCGCGAAGGGGCGCGCGTTCGTGACGCGCTCCTGCGCGCGCCGCAGGTTGACCGCCGAAAGCATCTTCATCGCCTTCGTGATCTGCTGCGTGTTCTTCACCGACTTGATGCGGCGACGGAGGTCTAAGAGGTTTGCCATAAGATAGAGGTTAGAGGCCAGAGGTTAGAGGTTAGTGAAATCGGTTCTTGTTCTGAACTGACTTCTGACCTCTAACCTCTGCTTTTAAGCTCCGGCGGCCGTAGTCTGCGCCGCGGGCGTCGCGGTCGCGGCCGGGGTCTGCGCGCCCGTGGTCGCAACGGCCGTCGAGTCGTTCAAGTTCCAGTTGTCTTTGAAGTCTGCGAGCGCCTGTTTGAGATCGGCCTTGATGTCGTCCGTGAGCGCCTTCTTTTCGCGGATGCGCTGGAGCAGACCGGGCTGTGCGTTCTCCATGAAGCGCACCAACTCTGCCTCGAAGCGGCGCGCCTGATCGACCGGCACGTCGTCGAGGAAGCCGTTCGAGGCCGCCCAGATGATGAGCACCTGCTTCTCCACGTCAATCGGTTGATACTGTGGTTGCTTCAGAATCTCGGTCAGGCGTTGACCGCGCGCAAGTTGCGCCTGCGTCGCCTTGTCGAGGTCAGAACCGAACTGCGCGAAGGCCGCGAGTTCGCGGAATTGCGCGAGGTCGAGGCGGAGCGTACCGGCCACGGCCTTCATCGCCTTGATCTGCGCCGAACCGCCGACGCGCGACACGCTGTTGCCGACGTTGATCGCGGGGCGAATGCCTGCGTTGAACAAGTCGGCTTCGAGGAAAATCTGCCCGTCCGTGATCGAGATGACGTT
>DATHAZ010000012.1:0-74051 GCA_035296445.1 Pyrinomonadaceae bacterium
CGTTCGTATCTCGACTACGCGATGTCGGTCATCATCGGGCGCGCGCTGCCCGACGTGCGCGACGGCTTCAAACCCGTCCACCGCCGCGTGCTCTGGGCGATGAACGAACTCGGCAACCAGCACAACAAGGCTTACAAGAAGAGCGCGCGCATCGTCGGCGACGTGATCGGTAAGTATCATCCGCACGGCGACTCGGCCGTCTACGACACCATCGTGCGCATGGCGCAGGACTTCTCCATGCGCTACCCGCTCATTGACGGGCAGGGCAACTTCGGCTCGGTTGACGGCGATTCCGCCGCCGCCATGCGCTACACCGAAGCGCGCATGTCGCGGCTGACGAGTGAAATCCTCGCCGACATCGAGAAGGAGACCGTTGACTTCCAGCCGAACTACGACGAGTCTCTGAGCGAGCCGAAGGTGATGCCCGCGCGCGTCCCGAATCTGCTCCTGAACGGTTCGGGCGGCATCGCCGTCGGGATGGCGACGAACATCCCGCCGCACAACCTCTCCGAGATCGTTGACGCGACCATCGCCGTCATACGCAAGCCGCAGATTAAAGACGAAGACCTGCTCAAACTCGTGCCCGGCCCCGACTTCCCGACCGCCGGTTTCATCTACGGGCGCGCCGGAATCCGCTCGGCTTACCTGACCGGGCGCGGCATCATCCAGATGCGCGCACGCGCCGGGATTGACCGCATCGGGCGCGGCACACAGGAGCGCGATGCGATCATCATCACCGAGATTCCCTATCAGGTGAACAAGGCGCGTCTCATCGAACGCATCGCCGAACTCGTCAACGAGAAGAAGATCGAAGGCATCTCGGATTTGCGCGACGAGTCGGATCGCAACGGCATGCGCATCGTCGTCGAACTCAAGCGCGATTCGGTTCCGCAGGTCGTCCTCAACAAGCTCTACAAGATGACGCCGATGCAGTCGTCGTTCGGCGTGATCAATCTGGCGATTGTCGAAGGCCAGCCGCGCGTGCTGACCTTGAAGCAGATGCTCGAAGCCTTCGTGGACTTCCGCCGCGAGGTCGTGCGCCGCCGCACCGAGTATGAACTGCGCAAGGCTCGCGCCCGCGCGCACATCCTCGAAGGTCTCAACAAGGCCATTGACGCGCTCGACTACATCATCCCGCTCATCCGCAACGCCTCTTCCGTGGACGAGGCGCGCGCGTGGCTCACGGGACACATAGACAAGATGGGCGAAGGGCGCGCGTGGAAGGGCATCCCGACCGATCTGACGCAGGCCGGGTTCATCTCGAAGCTGCAAAAAGTGATCCGGCGTCTGGAGTTCTCCGAGGCGCAGGCGCAGTCCATCCTCGATCTGCAACTGCGCCGCCTGTCCGCGCTCGAACGCCAGAAGATTCTCGACGAGTATGAGGCCGTCATCAAGTTCATCGCTGAACTCGAAGAGATTCTCTCGAACGAAAGCTCTTTGCGCCGCGTCATCATCGGTGAGCTGGAAGACGTGCGGAAAACCTTCGGCGACAAACGCCGCACCGAGATCATTGACGAGGGCGTGGAACTCACCATCGAGGACATGATCGCCGACGAGGAAGTGGCGATCACGATCACGAACTCCGGTTACATCAAGCGCACGCCCGTCTCGTCTTATCAAAAACAGGGGCGCGGCGGCAAAGGCCGTTTCGGTTCAGCCCCCAAGAACGGCGATTTCGTCGAACACCTGTTCACGGCCTCGACGCATGATTACATCATGATCTTCACGGACAACGGGCAGGTCTTCAAACTGAAGGTTCACGAGATACCGGACGCGCCGACGCACGCGCGCGGCAAGGCCGTCGTCAACTTAATCAACATCCCTTCGACGCGAAAGCTCGCCGGGGTCGTGCCCGTCAAAGAGTTTTCCGAAGGCCGCTACGTCGTGATGGTCACGCGCAAAGGCGTCATCAAGAAGACCTCGCTCTCCGAGTTCCAGAACATCCGCACGAACGGCATCAACGCCATCAACATTGACGACCAGGACGAACTGCTCGACGTGGTGCTGACCGACGGCACGAAGCGCATCTTCATCGCCACGCACAACGGCCTCGCCATCCGCTTCGACGAAGCTGATGTGCGCCCGATGGGTCGCGCCACGCGCGGCGTGCGCGGCATTGACCTGCGCAAAGACGATTACGTCGTCTCGCTCTGCGCCGTCTCGGCCGACGACAGCGAGCGCATGCTCTCCGTCTCCGAGCAGGGCTTCGGCAAGCAGACGCCGATCACGATCTATCGCCTGCAATCGCGCGGCGGCAAGGGCGTCATCAACATGAAGGCGACGCCGAAGACGGGCAAGGTGGTGGCCGTCTTCCCCGTGGAAGACGACTCCGAGATCATGATCATCACGCAGCAGGCGAAACTCATCCGCCTCGAAGCAACCCACATCCGCAAGACCGGGCGCGGCGCGCAGGGCGTGCGCCTCATCAAGACCGACGGCGGCGACAGGGTGACGAGCGCGTCGCTCTTAGCGGCTGCGGGCGAAGAAGAGGCAATCGCGACCGCCGCCGAGTAAGCCGTCCATACTTGCTACAAACAACAACTCCCGCTCACTCGTCGTGGGCGGGAGTTGTTGTTTGTCAACCGTTCGAGCGGCGGAAACAAATCCGTGACCGCGCGGAGACTACTATTGCCCGGACAGGATCACCTCCCGCATCTTGCGTATGACGGGTTGCGACGCGCCGCCGTAGTTGGACATGACGATGGCCGTGTAGCCGCTGTCGAGGAACATGTCGAGGTTTGAACTGATGCCGGAAAAGCCGCCGCTGTGGCCGGCGATGCGTCTCTCGGTGTCAACGCCGAAGCCGTAGCCGTATTCGGGCGAGTTGAGTTCGGGCTTGGTCGAGAGCAGTTGTTTGACGTACTCCGCGCCGACGAGTTTGCCCGCGCGCAGCGCCACGTCGAATTTCAATAGATCGCCCACGGTCGAATAGCCGCCGCCCGCCGGGCCGCCGCGTATGACGTGCTGGAAAACGTTGTTGCGGAAGCGCACGCCGCCTTCCGTGTATTCCTTCTGGTAGCCGACAGCCAGGTTGGGCGTCACCAAATCCAACTCGTAAGCGTCGGTATTGGTCATCCCGGCGGGCTTGTAGATGTTTTCGCGCACGTAATCGAAATAACTTTGTCCCGTCACCTTTTCGATGACCGCGCCGAGCACGAGCATGCCGGTGTTGCTGTAAGCCCACTTCGCGCCCGGTTCGAAGGCGAGCGTCTCGCCTTCGGCGAGCGTCATCATATCGTTCACGCTGCGAAAGCGGGCGCGCGATGCTTCCATGAACTTTTGGTTGAAGTAGCTGCCAAGGCCGGACGTGTGCGTCAGCAGGTGCTTGATCTTGATCTTCTGCGCCGCCTCTTTCGACGGAAACTCGGGGAGGAATTTCGCAAGCGAATCTTCAAACGAGAGCTTGCCGCGCTCGACGAGTTGCGCGACGGCGACCGCCGTGAACATCTTATTCATCGAGCCGAGGTTGAACTTCGTGTCCGCGCGGTTGGCGACGCCGAAATCCTTGCTCGCCTCGCCGTATGCCTTCTCGAAGAGAACCTTGCCGTCCTTCGCCAAGAGCACCGCGCCGGAGAACACGTCGGCCTCCGCCAACTTCTGCACGTAGGCTTCGAGTTCGCGCGCGCGCTCCGCGTCCGTCAACTTCTTCGCGGCGCGCGCACCGGCGGCGGGGGCTTTCGGCGGGCGCATGCCGACGCCCGTGATGCGGTGAGGCGCGTCCGCTTCGACGCCCACCCAGAGAGCCATCCAATCGTCCGTCAACTTCGCGCGCAAGAGCGCGGTCGCTTCCGTCGCGCCCTTGCTGTCCTGAATCCCTTGAAACTCTACGCCGCGCGTGCGGTCGCGCATTTGAGCGATGAAGTTCAGATGCGCGCCGAGCGGCATCTTGGCAAACTCTCCGCCGTAGCTCTCCTCTATAAACTTCTTCGTCGCCGCCGCGTCCGTCATGTTGATGATCTTCACCAACTCCGCGACGCGACGCGTGGCCGGGGTGTCCGGCGCCGCGGCCGGCTGCGACTGCTGCGCAAAAGCGACGGCAGACGCGCCGACGAATAACAGGACGGCGCAGGCGGTTGAATTTATGATGGCTGAAAATTTTCTCATCTCTCGATTATCCTCGCTTGTGTGGACTGCGCTCGTCGCGCATTTGATTTTCGTTCTCGACGCCGGACGGGCGACGCCCGGGATGCGCTCGCCCTTCGGATGTCAGCGTCGCCGGCTTGTGGCGTATGCGTGTTGTTTTGCGAGCAGGCCGGTCAGTAGCAGGTCGGCGATGTGCTCGGTCTTTTCTTTGATGTCGTCGCGCTCGCCGAGTTCGGTCGTGCTCAGGCTATAGGGCAGGAACGAGTTGGTGGCGTGAAGCAGCGCGAAGGCGGTCGAGAGCGCATCCTCTACGTCGAAGACTCCCGTGCGCGCGCCTTCGTTCAGCACCTCTGCGAAGACGCGCGCCTCCTCTTCGAAATAACGCGCGCGCCGCGCCAGCAGCTTCGGGCGCAGCGCCGCTAGCAGATCGTTCAAACTCTGCGTGTAGTGCTGCACGCTGTCGAAGCGAAAGAGCACGCGCGTCACCAGCATCAGGCGCAGCCGAATCGCCACGTCGGCGTCCGTGCGCGCAATCGCCCACAGGCGTTCTTTCAGTCTCTCGACGATGCGGTCAACGTGCGACAGCGTGACCTCTTCCTTGCTCGTGAAGTGCAGGTAGATCGTGCCTTTGCCGATCCCGACCTCCTGCGCGATGTCGTCCATCGTCATCTTGCGGTAGCCGTAGCGCGCCAGCAGATGATCGGCCGCGTCGAGAATCGCCTCACGCACCTCTTCCCTCGTGATTGCGCTGACCATAACTTTCTGACCCCTGACCGGAATTGCCTTTCAGTCATAATTACGTCGAGCGACAAAAGTAGTTCCAAAGTTTTTCAAGCGCTGGACAACCGGCGGAAAGGATGAGAGCGGTTTTTGAATGAACTTTCAGAAGGGCGGCGCAATCGTAGGGGCAGGCCACACCCCTACGATTGCGCCGGACATCTGGAAGATTCCCGGAGGGGATTCATTTCGAGGCGGCGACGGCGAGATGGTATTTCTCCGAGAGTTCGTCCTGGCAGGTGATGCAGATGTCCAACTCGCGCAGCAGGCCGTCGTCGAGGCCGTAAATCCAGCCGTGGACGGACAACCCCTGCCCGCGCTCCCACGCGCCCTGCACGATGGTCGTCCGGCTCACGTTCAAGACCTGCTCGATGACGTTCAACTCGCAGAGCTTGCGGAAGCGCGCCGCGTCGTCACCGAGCGCGCCGAGCGCGGCCTCGTGCTGGTGCTTCACGTCCTGTACGTGCCTGAGCCAGTTGTCAATCAGCCCGAACTTGCCGTTTTCGAGCGCGGCCTTCACGCCGCCGCAGCCGTAGTGGCCGCACACGATGATGTGCTTCACCTTAAGCACCTCCACAGCGTACTGAATCACCGAGAGGCAGTTGAGGTCTGTGTGGACGACTACGTTCGCCACGTTGCGGTGGACGAACATTTCGCCCGGCAGGAGGCCGACGATCTCGTTCGCGGAGACACGGCTATCCGAGCAGCCGATCCATAAGTAGTTCGGCGTCTGCTGCCGTGCGAGGCGGTTGAAGAATTCCGGATCGTCGGCCGTCATTTTTTCCGACCACGCGCGGTTGCGCACGAGTAGGTGTTCTAAGTTTTCCATCTCTTTTACACGGCGGGCGCGCCTTCGCCTTCTATCCAGACTTCGCCGCCCGCGAAAAACTCCTTTTTCCAGATTGGGACAGTGCGTTTGAGTTCACGGATCGCCCACTCGCAGGCTTCGAACGCGGCGCGACGGTGCGGCGCGCTCACGGAGATGACGACGGAAGTCTCGCCGATTTCCAGACGCCCCGTGCGATGCACGATGCCGACGTGCGCGATCTCGAATTTTTCGTGCGCCGCTTGCCCGAGCCTGCGCATCTCGCTCAAGGCCATCGGCGCGTAAGCTTCGTAGACGAGATAAAGCGTCTCGCCGCGCCCGCGCGTGAAACGGCGCGCGTAGCCGTCGAGCGTGACGGTTGCGCCGCAACGCGGCGGCACGACGCGCCGCGCGACCGCGCCGACGTTGACGGGGTCGCTCGTGAGTTCAAAAAAATCTTCCTCCGCCACGTCCTCTCCGTGCGCCCCGGCGTCCGCGCCCGCGCCGCCGCTGACGGGCGGGAAGATCGCGATCTCGTCGCCCGCGCGCACCTCCGCCTCCGCCCCCGCATATTCCTCGTTGACCGCGACGAGCAGAGATCGTCCGAAACGCCGGAGCGCGGGATGCGCTCTCAAGACTTCCTCGAAGACGCTCGCTGCCGTGGCGGGCGCGCCGACTTCGAGTTGCTCCTCTTCGCGCCCGGCCTCTTCGCGGGCAGCGCCGAAATAGAGCAACCGCACGCGGATCGTCTCCCGCGCGTCGGGCGTCTGGTGTCGCTTGAGATCGTCGTTAACGTGTGTCATTCGTCGAGCTTAGGGTGCTTGCCGCTGTGGCCGTTGCCTTTGGCGACTTTATGTGTGCGCGCGCGTTCTTCGTAGTTGCCGACGACCTGCGAGAGCAAAGTCGAGATGCGTTCGAGCCGCTCCGCGCCGGAGCGCAGTTCGAGCAGCGACTGCTTGGCCTCGGCGTCGAGTTCCATCGCGGCGGCGACGAGGAAGGAGAGTCGTTCGGGTTCCGCGTCGGGCAAATCCGGGAGGCTGGCGCGGTCGTCGTTCAAGGCGCGCACTGCACGCCCGATGCGCGTGAAGAGTTCCGCGACGCGGTGCGCTCGCTCGGCGAGCAACTCGTCGTCTTCGCGGTCGTCTTCAAAAAACTCGACCCGGCCGACCAGGTAAGGCTCGCCCGTTTCGACGTATTCGGAGACGCGATAGCGGACGAGGCCGACGGTCAAAATGTTGGAACGCCCGTCGGGCAACAGTTGCGCCTCGACGACTTCCGCCGCGCAGCCGACGTGGCCGACGGGCGGGCGCGTGTTGGTCGCCGTGTTCAGGTCGAAGTAAGACAATCCGAACAAATTATTTCCGGCGCGCACGTCGGCGAGCATCCGGCGATAACGCTCCTCGAAGATGTGGAGCGGCAACGGCACGCCCGGAAACAGCACCAGCGGCAGCGGGAACAGCGGCAACTCGCTCACGCCGCGCACTCTCTCGAAAGATTCACTCATAGGTGCAGAGGTCAGAGGTCAGAGGTCAGAGGTTAGTAAGAATCAGTTCTTGTTTTCTTGAACTGATCTCTGACCTCTGACCTCTGACCTCTACTAAGTTGCTGCGTTTCGTTCGATGGCTTGCAGCGCGCCGGCGGAGGCGACGAGTTCCCCTTCGTCGGCCGTACTCGTCGCGGGCGCGGTGGTTTCGGCCGTCCCGGTTGAAAGTGTCCCGTTCGAAGGGTCGGCGGCGAGTTCGAGCTGTTGTTCGATGAGATGCAGAATTTTTTCGGGCGACTCGTCGCCGAGCGCGAGGCGTTTGGCTTCGAGCGTGAGCGCGGCCATGTCGTGGGCGCGTGCGCGAAAGCGTATGTCGCGCGTGATGAGGTCTTCGATGATGCGGCGTTCGCGCACCTGACGCGTTGCGTCCGAGTCGAGACCGGCGGCGACGGCGTATTCGACGGGCACGCTCCGGTTGCTGATCATGATGTGGAGCGCGCCGGTCAGAGCGCGCGCCTCTTCGCGCATGCGCGGGATGTCGAGCAGAGAGTTTTTGAAACCGAGGTGGCCGCGCAGGTTAATCTCGATGATGGGCGCAGGCGTGGCGTCGCGTTCGGGGTCGTGCGTGCGCGCTTCGAGGCGGATCACTTCCAACACACCCGCGTGTACGGCCTCGGCGTCCGGTGCGCCGGACACGTCGAAGTTGAGACGTTGAAACGGCCGCTGCGTGTAGTCGCGCGAGTGGTTGGTGGTGACGCGCTTTTGTTCGTCAACCTCGACGAGGTAGAGGCCGCGCTCCTCTTTGAACTCGTCAATCGTGCAGGCTTCGAGCGAGCCGGGATTGAACGCCCAGTCCTCGATCTCGAAACGCTTGTGCGTGTGGCCGAGCGCGACGTAATCAACGAGCGTGCGCAGTTCCTTCATGCGCGAGATGGAGAGCGCGGGGATGTTCGGGCGGTTGAGTTGACCTTCCACGTCCGTGTGCAGCATCAGGATGTTGAAGAGTCCTTCGCCGCTCGCGCGCCTGAGCGCGTCCACGACGAGCGGGACGGCGGCGTTCGTCGAAGTGCCGAACCAGTGCGTGCCGAAGATGCGCGCGCCCGCGATGTCTATGTAAGAACCGCTACGTTCCTCTTCGTTCCAGGGCAGGAGGTTGAAACCGTTGCGCGTGTCCGGCTCTAACAGGACGAGATAGCCCCACTGCGAGAGCGAGCGCATCCAACTGAAACGGTTGACGGCGTCCGATTCGTGCTGGTCGTGATTGCCCTCGATGGCGACGACGGGAATGCCGGCCTCTTTCAACATGCCGAGGCCGATCATGGCGTGGTTCATCGCCTGCGGGTCAACTTTGCGCGAGTTGAAGAAATCGCCGCAGATAAGCACGAAGTCAACCGCGTTCGGCAGCGCGTGGCGGACGATCACGTCGCTCCACGCGCGGAAGAAGTCGGCCGTGCGCTCCTCCACGTTATAGCGTCGGCAGCCCAGATGAATGTCCGCGAGATGAAGGAATTTCATAATAATCACGACGAGGCGCGACGGCCTCCAGACCCGACCGGGTCGGCAAACACATGCGCTTTCGTGTGACTATTATACCTTAAAGACAGTGGCAAGTGACGAGTGAAGGGTGACAAGTTAAAGACAAGATTTCCGCTTTAACTTGTCACCCGTCACTCGTCACTTGCCACTTAAAAAAGATGAAGCCCCCGCGACTCTGGGAATGAGTCGAATTTGGAAGCGGGGGCTTCGGCTCCGGGCGGCGGCAGAAGGGATACCGTATATGCGCGGAGCACGACGGTCTCTCGTGAAGGGAACGAGAGCCGAACTTGTAAAATCTCTCAAAGAACTATTCTCTCCGGCGGAGCGGCGGCGGCGTTGGGGGAGGAAAGCCGCCGCGCTCGCGTCTGTGAGGACGGATTTTTGTCAACGACCGTGCTTGCCCTGCGCCGCGCGTAACAATTGTGAGGCCGCGACGGCGTCGCACATGATCTTGTTGAGGGCATCTATGGCCGGGCGCGCGACGTGCTCGGAAATCTTCTTGCGCGCCAGTTGGAGCAACACCCCGCGTATCTCCGCGGGCGTCAGTTCGCCGCCGGGCCTCTCTTCAAGCTTTTTCAATAACGCTTTCAAAAAACTCACCACCTAATCATCTATGAGATTAACGCTTGTTTCGTTTCGGAAATTTTCAGGCCGCTTCGAGCCGCGCGCCGAGCGTCGAATGACGCACGGTCGTCAGCAACTGTTCGACATCGAGCGGCTTCGACAGGAAACCGTCCGCGCCCTGCCGGAAACAGGCTTTCTTCGTCTCGATGCTCTCGTCGGAACTGACGATGTAAACCTTCGTCGACGGGCACTGCTCCTTGAGATAATCGAGGATGCGCAGGCCGACTTCGGGCGAATCGAGCACCGGGGGCATGTGCAAATCAAGGATCGAGATGACCGGCTCGAAGTGCGTCGCGTGGCGTATGGCGGAGGGGAAATCGCTCGCGGTCGTCACGTCATACTCGTCGCAGAGCGTCCAGTAAAGTTGCTGTCTGATGGCGGTTTCATCGTCAACGATGAGAAGTTTCGGTTTCAACGTCTTAGTTCCTTTCCGCCACCTGCGTCTTTAGTAGAGCGCGCCATCAACTCTTAAAAATTTTCAACTCGCTTTCGTCTTACACCCGGCATACACCGCAACGCACGTGCCACGAACCGCGGACGACGCAAAACAGCCATTTGCGCCGAACTTGCGCATGCGCGACTTGAGACGGCAGGTGGCAGTGTGAACCAGAGTGGACAGGCGGGCGGGCGGGTGTAGACAGGAGAGGACTAATGATTGCGGATTTCGGAATGCGGAATGGGGATTAAAGAAAGCAATTTGTCTTCTTTAATCCGCATTCCGCATTCCGAAATCCGCAATTCAGTTGATGTTTAGTTCGACGATGAGGCGATGAAAGTAAGAGCGGCTGATGCCGAGGCGTTTGGCGGCGGCCGCCTTATTGCCGCCTTCGGCCTGCATGGCGCTGACGAGAAGGCGGCGTTTGAGGGCGAGCATCGCGCCTTCGAGCGTGGTTTCCTCATCGCCCCCGCCGCCTTCCGATGCGTCGGCCGGACGTTGAATGTGCAGCATCTTCTCCGGCAGAAACTCCGTGCCGAGCAGCGAACCGGTGGTTAAGACGACGAGCCGCTCCATCAGATTTTCGAGTTCGCGGACGTTGCCCGGCCAGTCGTATTCCTGTAAGGCTTCGAGCAGCGCGGGGTCGAGCGCGGCAGGCGCTCGCCCGTGCTTGTCTGCGGCCTTCGCGGCCAGGTGCGCGGCGAGGATCGGGAGGTCTTCGCGCCGCTCGCGCAGAGGGGGCAGTTGCAGGGGCACGACGTTCAGGCGATAGAAGAGGTCGCGGCGGAAGCGTCCCTCTTCGACCTCACGTTCGAGGTCGCGGTTGCTGGCGGCGATGAGGCGTATGTCAACGGAGAGAGTCTTCGTTCCGCCGAGCCGCTCGAAGGTGCGATCCTGCAAGACGCGCAGGAGTTTCACCTGCACGGCCTGACTGAGTTCGCCGATCTCGTCGAGGAAGAGCGTGCCGCCGTCCGCCAACTCGAAGCGTCCCATTCTCGCCTGCGTCGCGCCGGTGAACGCGCCGCGCTCGTGGCCGAACAGTTCCGACTCGATCAACTCTTCGGGCAGAGCCGCGCAACTGACGGCGACGAAAGGTTCTGCGGCGCGCGGGCTTTCTTCGTGGACGGCGCGCGCGAGCATCTCCTTGCCCGTGCCGTTCTCGCCCGCGAGCAGCACGGTCGCGCTCGTCGAGGCGACGGCGCGCGCCTGCTTGATGATGCCTTCGAGCGCGGGCGAACTGCCGAGCAGGCGACCGAAACCGCGACGGGCGTCGAGCGAGGCGCGCAATTTCAAGTTCTCTTCTTCGAGGTGGCGCACGCGCGCCGCCTGCCGGATGATGTGCGTGACTTCCGCCTCGTTGAAGGGCTTTTCGAAGAAGCCGTATGCGCCGCAGCGGATGGCTTCAAGCGCGGTTTGCCGCGAGTTGCTGCCGGTGATGACGACGACCGGGATGCTCGGACGCGCGGCTCGCGCCGCCTCGATGACGGCGAGGCCCTCGCTGATACCGTTCAGATCGGGCGGCAGGTGCAGGTCGCAGAGGACGACCTGAACGCGCCCGCTTTCCAACTGCGCGATGGCCGCGGCGCGCGAGTCGGCTTCGATGACGTGGTGCTCGGAGTCAAGCGCCCAGAAGAGTTGACGCCGCAAAACCTGATCGTCGTCAACGACGAGCACTGTGGCTTTCTCCGGCGCATGTTCGGGCGTGGGTTCGCTCATTGGACGTGTGCCTGTATGCCGGGAGGCTAAAGTTAGTCTTTCGCCGGGGACGCGCGGCGAGGGCGCACGCCCGGCGGTTATCTACCAACGCAATGTTTAATTAACTCGTTGGGGGCGAAAGGGGCACGCTCAATTGGCCGCGCCCGACTTCGCGGCGGTCTTCGCAAGCGAAGACTTCTCGGCCGAGCGGGCATGTGAGGCCATGAGCGGGGTGGATGGTAGCACGACGCGGAAGCGCGTGCCAGACCCGAGCTTCGATTTAACTTCGAGCCGCCCGCCGTGCGATTCGACGATCTCGCGGCAGGTATAGAGACCGAGGCCGATGCCGCGCTTCTTCGTCGTCGCGAAGGCGCGGAAGAGGCGCGTGCGCATGAAGTCCTCGGTCATGCCCGGCCCCGTGTCTTCGACGCTGAAATAGACGAGCGCATCGCTCTCGTGGCCTGCGGCGACCGTGAGCCGCCCGCCGCGCCCGCCCATCGCCTCGAACGCATTGACGACGAGATTTTCCACCACGCGCTCGATCCGCTCGGCGTCAATCGGGGCGATGAGCGTGTCGGGCAATTCCGTCTGGATGTCGTAAAACTCGGCGCGCGGTTCGGCCGCCACCGACAGCACGCGCCGGATGACGGCGACGAGGTCGGCAGGCTGCGGCGTGCGCCGGTATTCGCCGCTCAGAGACTTCACCGGCTCGCTCAGACGCGCGACGAGCGAGCCGAGTTTCTCCGTCGCCTGCCTGAGCGAAGAGACGGCGTCTTCACGAAACTCCGCGCGGTGAAATTGACGCTCCATGTTCGTGACGAGCATCGAAAGGCCGGTGATGGCGTTTTTGAGATCGTGCGTGAGCATCGCGGAGAGGCGCAGGAAGGATTGGAACTGCCGCGTCTCGGACTCGCGCGCGATCAGCTCGCGCAGTCGGTCGCTCATCCGGTTGAAGCCTTCGGCGAGCGCGTGCGTCTCGTCGTTGGCGCGAACTTCGATGCGCTGGTTGAGATCGCCCGCGCCGATAGCCGCCGCCGCCGCCGTGACGCGGGAGATGCGGCGCGTCGTGCGCGTGACGATGGCGAATACGGACAGCGTGGCCGCGCCCGCGACGAAGAGGGCGAGCGCGAGTGTCATCAGGCCGTTGCGGTTGAGGCTCGCCACGGCGCGCGTGTAATTTCCGGCGACGGCCACGGAGAGGTCGCTGCCCGCGACCGGCCGGTAGGAGGCGAGCCAGCGCGTGCCCTCGGCCGGGACGGTATAGAAATTCGTCCCGCTCTGTCCCGCCTGCATCGCGCGCGCGAAGGCGTCGAAGTAAGGCATGGCGACACCTGCCGGTTGATACTTCAGCGCGTGTTTGGTGTGGTGGATGATCTGCCCCGTCCGATCCAGAACGACCAGCAGGCGCGTGGAGTGCGCGCTGTTGTCCGCGCGCGTCGTGGATGCGTTCTGGGCGGGGTGCGTGTCGGCCTTTGCGTCGCGCGTGGCCGCTTGCAGCAGCGTGTCCAACCTCAGTTCGGCGACGAGCGCGACGCGCGCGTGGTGTTCGTCTTCGAGAGAGAAGAGGGGCACGGTATAGACGATAGAGGGCGCGCCGTTCGCGCCGCGCGTCACGTTTGAGCGCAGCGGCTTCGGCTCGGAGGTCGTCCAGACGCGCTCGTCGAGGGGCAGTTGGCCGGGCAACATTTCGCCCGCCGACACACGCGGCGAGGGGCTGCCCGCGCCGGGCGGTTCGACCCTGATCAACGTGCGTCCCGGCTGCGTCGCGCTGACGAGCGTGACGGCGGAGTAGTAATCGGGATGGTGTGAAATGAAATTTTCGATGCCCTCGCGCACGGCTTTCGGCACGCTTGCCTCGGGCGCATGCGAGGTCTCATCGCCCGTCGCGGCCACGGGGTGTGCCCCCACGCCCCGCGTGTAATCGCGCAATGCGCCCGCTCGCGCCAGCGCGCTCAAGTCAACTTCGCGCGCATGCAGAGCGGTCTCCACGTCGTCGGCGACGCGCGCCGCATCCGTCTCGACCTCCTCACGCAGCATCCCTTCGACGACGCTCAGGCTGTTGCGATAAAACATCAGGCCGACGAGCAGCAGCGGTGCGAGGCCGCCGGCGATGAAAAGGATTAAGAGTTTGGCGCGAAGGTTCACGTCGAAATTTTAATTGGCGCGGTGCGAATGAGGTCGCGCCCGGAGATGGTGCGTGCGGGCGTTGACGGTTGCGCCGCAGATGCTAGCGCGGAGCATGCAAACTGTCAAAAAATATCGGCCACTTCAAAGGATGGGGAGGAGGGATGAATAATAATTGATTCATTGATTCAATGAACAAATGGATCAATGGATCAATTATTCATCCCTCCTCCCTGTTGGCCTCCCCGCGCCGCTTCGTACTCTTCGCGCGTGAGGGCGTAGCGGATAACGCGTTCCTCCGAGCCTTCGCCGATGTAGCGAAAGTCGTTCTTCTCAAGCACACGGATCGAGGGGCGCAGTTCGGGGTAAGTCTCCGCGATGACGCGCGTCACCCGCATTTGCGAGAAAGCCCAGCGGACGAGCGCGCCCGCGGCTTCCGTCGCGTAGCCTGAGCATTGAAACTCCGGCAGCATCGAGTAACCGATCTCGACCGTCCCGTCCGCCGACGGCAGCCCCTTGAAACCTACGCCGCCGATAACCGTGCCTTGCCCTTCAACGCCCTGCGCGGGGAGAATGATGAAGTAGAACGTCCACGCGCCTGCGCCCGCGTTCTCTTCCAGATACTTCGCCATCCAATCCATCGCGCCCTGATCGTAGAGCGGCGGCGGCCACTCCGCGGGCACGCGTGCGCCGAGTTTGCGACCCAAAAACTCGCGGTCGTCAACCCGCACGCGGAACAGTTTCGCCGAGCCTGCGACCAGTTCCAGACGCTTTGTCCTGAGTTTGAGATTTTCCATAAGTATTAAGCAGTTGAGCGCGTGTCTTTACGGGACGCGCGTGCGCCCGAACTCGTCCAGCAGCGGCGCGAGACGTTCGATGACGAGCGGGTGCGCTGCGCCGTTGGCCGCGACGAGGCCGTTGCGATTCTGCACGTCCTCTGTGTTGTAGCAGAGCGGCTCGCCCCAGAGGTCGGTCAGTCGCCCCCCGGCTTCCGCGAGGATGGCTTCGGGCGCGCAGGTGTCCCAGTGTTTCGTGCGCGGCGAGAGGTGGATATAGAGATCACACTGCCGCTCGGCGATCAGCCCCGTCTTGATGCCGACCGAGCCGCGCCTGATCTCTTCGCCAAGGCCGAGCGCGCGCATCACCGTCGTCATGCGCGGGCTGTGATGATCCCGGCTCGCCGCCAGCCGCATCCGTCGAAACTCGGTCTCGCTTGAGACGCGCAATTGTTCCGGCCGCGACCCCACGCGCGCGACCCACGCGCCCGCGCCGCGCGCCGCATAGTGCAGCACACCGGACACCGGCTGGTAGACGACGCCGAGCACGGGCGTGCCCTCTTCGACCAGCCCGATCTGCACGGCGAAGTCGCCGTTGCCGTCAATGAAACCCTTCGTGCCGTCGAGCGGGTCAACCATCCAGACGCGCGAGATGCTCAGGCGGCGCACCGTGTCGAGCGTCTCTTCGGACAACAGGCCGTCGGCGGGAAACTCGCGCTGCAAGCCCGCGACGATCACGTCGTTGGCCGCGAGGTCGGCCTGCGTCACGGGGTCTTCGTTCCTGCTCTTGTGGACGATGTCCAGCGGCCCGCCGTAATGTTCGAGCGCCGCCGCGCCCGCCGCGCGCGCCAGTGAGATCGCCGCGTCGAGTTCGCGTTCGTAAGAATTGCCGCCGGTGGCTTCTGTGTGCGCCTGCCTGCTCAAGGTTCTCTGTGTCTCCGGTTGTTCACGCTAACATTACTTAACGAAGAAAGTCTCACGCAAAGGCGCAAAGGCGCAAAGGAAAGATCAGGAAGACATGCTCGGCAAGGAAACCTCAAGATTGTTGAATGCTTCAATCCTTGATGCTTCCTCTTTGCGCCTTTGCGCCTTTGCGCGAGGCTTTCTTCCTTGTTAAGCGATACTCGCCGCCTCGCGGATAATGTCGAGCGTCGCATCAATATCGCGGCGCGTCGTGCGGAAGTTGACGATGCAGGCGCGCAGGGCGAAGCGACCGCGCAGGGAAGCGTTCGAGACGTAAGCCCGCCCGCCGCGCTGCACCGCGCGCAGGATGCGCTCGTTCAACTCGTTGACTTCCCATTCCACACGCACCCGCTCTTCACCAACAGCCGAGGCGAGCCGACGCCGCGCATCCGGCGGCACGTAACGAAAACAGCAGATGCTCAACTCGACCGGCGCGAGCAGTTCAAAGTCTTCCGCCGCCTCGACGCGTGCGCCGAAATATGCCGCGAGCGCGTTGTCTTCCGTGATCGCGGCGGCGATGGTCTCCGCGCCGTAGTAGCGCAGCAGCATCCATATTTTCAACGCGCGGAAGCGGCGCGACAACTCCACCCCGTAGTCGAAGAAGGCGAACGACTCGTCCTCCGTATCTTCAAAAATCTTGATGTAGTCGGCCTCGCTTCCGGCCCACGCCGCGCGCACCCGCGCCGCGTCGCGAAAGAGCAGGCAGCCGCAATCAACCGGCGTGTAGAGCCACTTGTGCGGGTCGAGCGCGACGGAATCGGCATCGGCCAGCCCCGCAAAGAGAGCGCGCTTCGACGGGTCGGACGCCGCGAGCGCGCCGTAGGCTCCGTCAACGTGAAACCAGAGATCGTATTCCCGCGCGATGCGCGCGATCTCCGAGAGCGGATCAACCGCGCCCGTGTTGACCGTGCCCGCGCTCCCGACCACGCAGCACGGCTGAAAGCCTGCGCGCTTATCCTGCTCGATCCTCTCGCGCAGGCGGCGCACGTCCATGCGAAAATTTTCGTCCGACTCGACGACGCGCACCTGTTCGCGCCCGAAGCCCAGAATGTCCGCCGCCTTCGCGATTGACATGTGCGCCTGATCCGAGACGTAGACGGTCGCCGGCTGCGCGGCGTGCCACAAACCCTTTTGCGACACGTCGAGCGTCTGCCGTGCTGCCGCCGCGTCGCCGCCTGCCCCCGCGTCGCGTGCCTTCGTGCGATGCGCGACGTAGAGCGCGTTCAGGTTCGCCATCGAGCCACCGCTCGTCAACAACCCGCGCGCGTCTTTCGCGTAGCCCGCGAGCGCGGCGAGCCAACGGACGACCGTGTGCTCAACGTGCGTCGCCGCCGGAGACGAACGCCACGCGGGGACGTTCTGGTTGAGCGCCGAGGCGATGAGGTCTGCGAACGCGCCGACGGGCGTCGAGGGCGAAGCGACGTAGCCGAAGAAGCGCGGGTGCCCGCTGTGGCGGCTGCCCTCGAAGATGCGGCGGCAATCCGCGAACACTTCGTCGAGCGTGTCGGGCGCACGGGGCAGCGGCGCGTCGAACTGCGCGGCGAGTTCGACGGCCGTCCTGTGCGTCAAGACCGGCGAGGCGGAGACACCACTAAAGTAGTCCGAGACAAGTTCGACGGCGCGGGCGGCGAGTTCGCCGAACGCCTCGTCCGTGATGTCAAGAGACGAGGCGCGCGTGTCGTCGGCCTCTGCTGTGTCTCGCGTCCGGCTCATCTGTTCGTGCATATGCTTTATCATCGAAACCCTAGCACACCGCCCGCGCTTCCCTGAAATATTCTTGCCGCGCCATGCCCGCAACGCTTATAGTTTGTCCACTCGAACAATCTATCCCGGGTCAGTTGTCCGTGGTCAGTTGTCAGTTGCCTGTGCCATCACATAAGTTGCTGAAGACCGGCTTGAACAACTGACCACGGACAACTGACTACGGACGGTCTTCCGTTCATCGTTTCACAACCGGAGATTTGAAACATGTCCATCACAGGCCACGCCACGACGGAGGGAACGACGCGCTACCGCGAGCGTCTGCGGCGCGAGACAATCGCCGCGAATCATTTCCGGCTCGAACAAAACCTCTGGCTCTCTTCGCTCGGCATCGGCACGTATCTCGGCAAGCCCGACGCCGACACGGATGCGCGCTACACGGAGACGGTCGCACGCGCCGTCGAACTCGGCGCGAACGTCGTGGACACGGCGGCCAACTATCGTTTTCAGCGCAGCGAGCGGTCAATCGGCGCGGCCTTGCAGGCATTGATCGAAAGCGGGCGCGCCGCGCGCGACGAGATCGTCATCTGCACGAAGGGCGGCTACATTCCTTTCGACACAGACCCGCCCGCCGGGCAGGAGGGCGTGCGCCGCTACATCGAAGAGACGTTCATCCGAACGGGCGTCGCCGCGCCGTCCGACATCGCGGCGGGCAGCCATTGCATGACGCCGAAATATCTCGCACACCAGATCGAGCAATCGCTCCGCAACATGCGCCTCGCCGCCGTTGACGTGTATTACATTCACAACCCGGAGACGCAACTCGGCGTCGTCTCGCTCGCCGAATTCGAGACGCGCCTCCGCGCGGCCTTCGAGCAACTGGAGCGCAGCGTCGGCGAGGGGAAGATCAAAACCTACGGCGTGGCGACGTGGAACGGCTTCCGCGCCGCGCCCTCAGAACGCGGCTATCACTCGCTCGAACGCATGCTCGAACTCGCGCGCGAGGTCGGGGGCGACAAGCATCACTTCCGCTTCATCCAACTCCCCTTCAACCTCGCGATGCCCGAAGCCCTCACACAGTCGAACCAGACTTTTCAGGGCGCGCAGGTGTCTCTGCTCGAAGCGGCGCGCGCGCTCGGCGTAACGGTCGTGGCGAGCGCAAGCATCTTGCAGGGCAAGGTGGCGCGCGGCCTCTCCGACGACATACGCGAGCCGCTCGGTTCGCTCGCCTCCGACGCGCTCACCGCGATCCAGTTCACGCGCTCGACGCCGGGCATCACGACCGCCCTCGTCGGCATGAGCCGCCGCGCGCACGTCGAAGAGAATCTCCAACTCGCGCGCCTCGACCCGGCGCGCCCGGATCAATATCAACGCCTGTTTTCAAACGGCGGTGAATGAGCCATTAAATTTGGCCCTTAAATTATGCGTCAACATCACCTCCCTTTTATCGTCATCCTGTTATTGCTCGCGGCGGCGCCGGTGGCGGCGGATCAAGCGGACGACTACATCACGGCCGCGATGCGCCGGCGCAACATCCCCGCGCTCGCGTTGTGTGTGCTTCGTGATGGGAAGGTCGTCAAGCAGAAGGCCTATGGTCAGGCCAGCGTCGAACTGGGCGTTCCGGCGACCACCGGGACGGTCTTCCCGCTCGCCTCCATCACGAAAACATTCACCGCCGCAGGGATCATGGCGCTCGTGGAAGAACGTAAAGTCTCGCTCGACGATCCGGCGCGCAGGTTCTTACCCCGCCTGCCCCCGTCGTGGGCCGGCGTCACCGTGCGCCACTTGCTGACGCATACTTCCGGGCTGCCTGATGTCGTAGTTGACGACGACCTCGGCACGTACATTTCGGAAACGCGAGAAGACGCATTAAAAAAATTGGCGGCGGTTCAGCTCTCAGGCCGTCCCGGCACGAAGTCGGAGTATAACGAAACTAACTATGTGTTGCTCGCCATGATCATTGAAAAGCTCTCCGGCCTCTCCTATGAGCAATACATGAACGGGCGTTTCTTCCGGCCGCTCGACATGGGGGCCACCGCTTTCGGCGACACCAGAGAACTTATTCCGCACCGAGCCTCCGTCTACACGCGCTATCAAATTCGCGAGGGCAAGAGCGTGCTCTCGCCCGGCAAGCTCTGGAACTATCAATACGTCTATCCGGCTTACACCTATGCGGGCGCGGGGCTGAACGCGTCTCTCGCGGATTTGATCAAGTGGGATGCGGCATTGGGCGAAGGAAGAGTGCTCAAGCCTGCGACACTCGAACAGATGTGGACGGCTGCGAAGTTGAAAAACGGTCGCGCGTCCCGTCTCAAAGGCCCGGCGGTCGGGTGGGGCGCCGGCTGGATGGTCAACGACGCCCCGCATCACAAGGCGGTCTTCCACACGGGCGGCGACGCATCGGCTTACGCGCGTTTCCTCGACGACAAGTTATCCGTGATCATCCTGACCAACTGTCAGGGCGCCGAACCCGCCACCCTGCTGCAAGGCGTTGCCGCGCTCTACGCGCCCGCGCTCGCCGGAGGTAAAGAATGAGCGATGTCGGCGACAGGTTAAACCGCGAAGTTAAGATAAAAGCGGTCATGGCCGAGCCGGAGATGAAAACTTTCGCAGACTTCTGGCCGCACTATCTGGCCGAGCACAGCCGCGCGGGCACGCGCCGCCTGCACGCGGCGGGCACGCTCGCAAGCACCGCTCTGGCCGTCGCGCTCGTGGCGAGCGGCCGCTGGCGTTGGCTGCCCGTCGCGCTCGCCACCGGCTACGCGGCGGCGTGGGCCGGCCACTTCCTCATCGAGCATAACCGCCCCGCCACCTTCAAACATCCCCTCTGGTCTTTCGCCGCCGATTACAAAATGGTCGCCTTGATGCTGACGGGGAAAGTTGAAGAATTGATTCATTGATTCATTGATCCATTGATTCAATGAAGAAATTAAATATTGAATCAATGAACCGATGAATCAATGAATCAATTCTTTTTTATTTCGACGGTGGCGGCGGGATGCGCGCGGCCTCTTCGGGCGTGCGGGCGCGGCGGCGGGCGAGTTCGAGTTTGAGGCTTTGTTCGCCGCGGCGCATGGCGTATTGGTGGTTGGAGGCTAAGAGCGGGCGGAGCAGGAGCGAGAGGACGCGCACGATGGGCTTGCGCGCGCGCACCTTCCAGTCGTAGGTGATGTCAACGAGCAGGCCGTCCTGTCTGAAGGTCCAGATGCCGCGCCCCTGCAAGTCGCCGATGGCTTCGAGCGTCGAGCCGTAAGGATGACGCGACTCCGTGACGCGAAACTGCCAGCGCAGACTGTAAGGCAAGTACCCTTTCGTGTGCAGGCTGACGAGTTTCCCGACGCCGCGCTCGTCGCCCTCCTCCAAGACCTGCACGTCGAGATAAGTCGCCGGCCACCAACGCCGCAAGTCCCGCACGTTGCCGAGCACGTCCGAAACCTCCTCGCACGTTCCTTCCACGCGCCAGCGCGAAATGAAATGATAATCGGCAATTGACATAAACCTTTTCCCCTTTAACCCGCGCACTTCGCGCCGCTCGACCATTCCAACCCGGCGGGCAACTCTCCGGCGGCGAATTCCAGATGAACGACGCGACGATGCCGCTCGGGGTTGCGCGAAGCGGAAGAGGCGTGCAGGAGCAGCGGCCTCATCAAAAGCGCGCCGCCGCGCGGGACGAGGCATGAGACGACCGCCGCGTGTTTCCGCACCCGCGCGATCTCTTCCGCGCTCAGGCGGCCTCGGAGGTGCGAGCCGGGGACGACTCTCAAGGGCGCGTTCGCCTCCTCGCTCGCGTCGAGATGAAGCCTGACCGTCAGCATCCGTTCGAGAATTTCGGCGGGCGGCTGCACGTGCGCGACGCCCGCCTTCTCCGACCATCCGCCGAAGCCTTCCGCGTCTCGCCGCGCGCGCACCGCGATGGAGAGGTCTTGATGCCACGCCACTTTCCAGTTCGCCTCCGGCGTCTTGTCGAACAGGATGCTGCGCACGACGAAAGGCTGCGCGCCGAGCACACGCGCTGCGAGCGGGCGAAGGCAGGCCGCATCAATCAACTCGCCGAGTTCCGGCACGGCGTCGAGCAGGTTGCGGATGGCATACGCGCCGCCGCGCCGCCGCCGCACGCCCGCGGAGTGTTGCGCCCGCTCAAGGGCGGATAGGGCGCGCGCGATCTGCGCCTCGTCAATCACGCCGGGCACGACGGCGAATCCTTCACGCGCGACCGCCGCGGCCACATCCTTCAACTCGCTCATAAGTTCCCCGCCCCTACCCTCCCTCGGCCTTCGACGCGCGTTGCTTCTGTTGATAGAGGAACGAGACGGCGAGCAGGATCGCGCCGAGCACGAGGAACGAGACGATGCGGTAAAACTTTTCGAGCACGGCCAGATCGAGGAAGAAGACTTTGAGCGCCGTCGCCGTCAAAAGCAGCAGCGCCATGATGCGCAGCAGGCGATTGGCGCGCCGGTGGCCGTAGAGCAGCATCGCGCCGCCGTAGAGCGTCCAGACGAGCGAGAGCGACAACCCTTGCGCGAGGCGTAGGTCGCGCGTGTTTGTCTCGGCCAGCGCGCCGGCGCGGATCAGTTTCTCGAAGTGGCCGACGGCCTCAAGGCTGAGCGCGGTGATGGCGTAGACGTTCGCCGCGATGATGATGCCGTTGAGCACCGCCCGCCGCTCGCTCTCGTCAATTTTGTCGGGGCGGGTGTAGAGCCGCCCGGCGTACCAGAGCGCGGCGATGAAGGCGGCGAAGGCGGCGAAGGTCTGGTTAAAGAGCGGCAGATGCCACGCGGCGTTATAGAAGCCCGCATCCAGGGCGATGATTTTCGCGCCCGTCACGGCGAGCCACGCGAGCGCGGCGTAGCGCAGCACGGGCACGCGTCGCTTCGTCCCGACGACGAGAGCGCACAGCGCGTAGAACGTCCAGAGCACGGTCAGCGTAAACTGCCGCGCGTTCTCGTTAGCCCTGTAAGCTTCGGGGTCGTCCGCGCCGATAAAGGCCGTTCGCGCGTTGAAATAGTCGTTGGCGTCAACGGTCAGCAGGATCAGGGCTAAGACGTTGGCGGCGAGGATGAGGACTGCGCCGATCATCTCGCGCTCGCCGCGTTCGATTCGTTCGCCCGCGCGCCGGTAGAGCCAGACCGCCCCGCCGAGCGTGGCGACGAGCGCGGCGGCCGAGACGGCGCGGCGATTCAGGAGCGGCACGAACGTCTCGCCCTCGCGATAGGCGAACTCGAACATGTCGGCCGTGAACCAGTGGAGCATGGCGAAGGCGAAGACGGGGAGCGCGACGTAGCGCGGCGCGTCCGCGTCCGAGCGCAGGCCGATCCAGGTGAGCATCAGGGCTTCCATCGCCCACGCGATAGTGACCCAGTGCTGGTCGAGTTGGATGGCGGCGGCAATCGTGAAGAAGGTGACGGCCGCGCCGACGTAAGAGAGCGCGAGCAGTTTGTCGGCGCGGTGGCGTTGGTGAGTGAAGTAAAACAGGAGGACGTAGAAGGCCGACCAGACGAGCGCGTAAGAGCCGAGCAGGGAATCGAACGCGGGTTCGAGAAGCGCGTAGCTCGCGGCGAAAAAGAGCGTCGCATTCGTGATGATGAGCGAGATGTCGAACCAGCGCGCGGGTCGCCGCTTGACGACGTTATAGACGACGCCGAGCGCGTTGAACATGAGGAAGAAGAGCGTCAGGAAGAAGAGCGTCGGCCAGAGTTTCCGGTCTTCGTAATAGGCGAGGCTCCAACCGGCGAAGGTCAGGGCGGTCGCGATGAAGGCCAGGTGGTTGAGACTGCGCCAGCGTTTGAAGTAGGCGAGCGCGAGCACGCCCGAGTCGAGGAGCGCGACGTAGCCGAAGAGGCCGATTTGATTGTCCACGCCGGTCGAGAGCAGGGCGGGCGTCATGAAGCCGCCGATAAGACCGAGCACGGCGATTGGATAAGCGTGATAACGCGCGGCGAGCAGCACCGCCGTTGTCGTGACGGCGATCATCAGGAGAAACGCGGGCACGACGCCGATGAGTTCGTAGAAGACGCGCGCGGCGTAGACGGTGAGATAGAGGATGAGAATGCCGCCGCCCGAGAGCACGTAAGCATAACTACGGTAGCCGCGCGCGCGCAGGCGTTCGGCAGCGAAGAGGATGCCGCCGCCCACGAGCGCGCCGAACAGCACCTGACCGCGCTCGCCGATCCAATCGTTGTCGAAGGCGTACTTGAGGATGAAGCCGACCGCCAGCGAGACGGCGATGATGCCGACCCAGAGCAAGAGACTCCCGCCGATGAGTTGTTCGAGGTCGCGGCGCGCGGGGAGGACGCTTGTGGCCGTTTCCGTCGCGCCCATGCCGGCATCGCGGGCGTTTACAGCGCGGGCGTTCGCGTCGGCTTCCTGCCGCCGCGTTTTGGCGTGCGGCGTCCCGAAGGGGGTGGCGGCATCGTCGCGCGCGGCCTCTCGATTTTCGCCCGGCCGAACGCTCGCGCGCGCCTGCTCGTCGCGCATCTCCTCCGTGCTCGCCGTGCCCGCGGCGGGCTGCTCACCCTGCTCGAACGGTTGCGGCTTCCGCGTGTCTGTGACGAGGCCGAGCCGCCTCTCGATGGAGCGCAGGCGAGCGGACTGTTCGCCGAAGGCGCGTTCGAGTTGCGCGAGGCGCGCGAGCATGTGGCCGTTCAAGTCGGCCGCGTCGTCAGTCGTGACATTAGCCGCGCCGGTTGCGCCGCCGCCATTGCCGTCGCCTTTGCCATCGCCGTCAGTGCCGGTCGTGCCGCTTCCGTCGTCGCGGGCGTCGTCGGCTGCCGGCGGGTGTTCATCTTCAGGCATAGAAGCTCCGTTGGAAAGACGTGTGCGGGTGTTGTCCGCGACACCGGGACGCGGCCGACTCCGGGCGCGTCTCGCTCAGATTGTATTACTTGTGGGCGCGGCGGGCATCACGACGGCGGCGTCAGTAGCGGCGGCGGCTTCTTCGCCGAGCGCGATCATCTCTTCGCGCAGGCGTTTGCGCTCGACGAGGAGTTCTTTGAAGAACCAGCGGCGCGTCAGGTAAAAGCGGATGGCGCGCGCGCCGCCGACGAAGCCGTCGAGCTTTTCAAAAAAGAGCAGCGCGACGTAAGCGGAGACGGGGACGACGACGAGAGCGAGCACGACGCCCGGCCAGCCCAGGAGGTAAAAGAAGATTGCGGCCAGCGTGCCCCACGTCAGCGGAAACAGGAGCATCGCGGCGATGAGTTTGATGGTGGAAACTATGTCGTCGCTGCGGCGCGAAACCGCGACCGCGACCGCTCCGGCGAGTTTGTAGGCCGGGTAATGAACAATGATGCCGAAGAGTGCGAGCGGAAACCAGTAGAGAACGGGCAGGACGCGCGTGAAGAAGTAGCGCGCGACCGCCGAGGGCGGGGCGACGGAAGAAGATAAATCTTCAAGGTCAACCCCGGCCTGTCGCAGTTGTTCTTCATAGCGATGGATGCGCGCTTCGAGCGCGGCGATGCGTTCGGGCGAACGCTCGAAGTGGAAGGCGTAACCCGCGAGGAAGCGACGCTGCAATTCGACTTCGCGCGCGAGGCTCTGCGCGTCCGCTCGCAAGTCGCCGTCTTCGTCGCCCGCCGCGGCGGCCGAGAAGATGCGTTCGGCGCGTTTGGAGATGGCGAGCGCCTGTTCGTGTTCGGCGTTCAGAGTCACGTCATGCAGGGCGCGCTCGATACGCGCGGAGAGCGTGCGGACGGCTTCGGCGGGCGGCTCGCCGTCTGCGTCGAACGCGACGCGCTCCACCCGGAGGGGTTCGCCGAAGCGCAGCAGCGCCGCGCTGCGAAAAGCCGTCTTGGCCGTGTAATAGAGACCCGCGGGGATGATCTTTAGTTCGAGCGTCGCGTCTTCGGCCACGACGCCGAGTGCGATGCGCGCCGCGCCGGTCTTCAAGGGGCGCAGCTTCGTGTCGCTGTGCGAGACGCCTTCGGGGCAGATGGCGAGCGTGCCGCCGCCTTTGAGCAACTGGCGGGCGCGGGCGAAAGTTTCCCGGTTGCGCGACACGTCCGAGCCTTCGTCCTGTCGGCGGTAGACGGGTATGGCTTCGAGCGCGCGGGCGAGCCGTCCGATGACGGGCATGCGGAAGATAGGGGCTTTGGCGAGAAACGAGACGCGGCGCGGCGCGTAGCACAACAGGAAGGCCGGATCAACGAGGCCGTTCGGGTGATTGAGCACGAAGATCGTCGCCCCCTCGCGCGAGACGTGTTTCAAGCCCTTCACCTCGATGCGCCGGAAGAAGACGCGCAAGGCGAGCGTGAGAACCGCGACCAGCATTCGCCTGACCAACTCTCTCACCTCCCTTCAACACCCGACAAATGAGATTCTTCACCGTGCGCTGCCGGGCGCGCACCGGCGAACGGAAATATAGAACAAGCGGCGGAGACGCGGCCAGAGATTTGTGCGACTTCTCGAAGTGTCACACGTCCGGCGCGCCGGTGAGCGAGCGACGCAGTCTAACGGGTAAGAAAGTCTTTGACGACGCGGCGCAGTTCGTCGAGAGAGGAATCGGCGATCATGTGGAAGACGCGCGGGACGCAAGTAGGCGGCAACTGCCGCGCGGAGAGGGCGTCGGTGATGACGAACGCGCTCGACGTGAGGCCGCGCTGCCAGTCGGCCTCGCGCGCGTCGCGGAAGTTGAGGGCGGCCGGGTCAACTCCGGCGGCGACGAGCACCGTGCGCGCCCAGCGCAAAAATTCCGGCCAGCGCGAGACGACCGCGACGAGCGCATCTTCCGCCGGTCGAACCGCGCCCGCGAGCGTTTCGGGCACGCTGCGCGAGTGGAGCAGGATCATGCGGTTCGTGTCGGCGCGAAGCGAAGCGCGCATCCCCTCCACGTCCTGCCCGTAGAGCGCGACCGCCATCGCGCCCGCCGGGAGGCCGTCGCGCGTACATCGTTCAACGCTCATGCCGCGCACGCGAAAATTGGTCGCTTCCTCGATCTCGGCGACGAGAATCTCGCGCAGTTCGTCGTCGGATTCGATGACGAGAAAGTGATCGGGCGGTTGAAATTCGAGCCAGCGTTTGACGCGCGCCTGCACCTCGCCGAGCGAGTGGCCGCCGTCGCGCGCGCGCTGGAGAAAGGCGGAGATGAGTTGATCGAGTTCGAATCCGGCGTCGAGTTCGCGGTCGCGCGAGAACTCGCGCACGTAGACGCCGCTTCCTTTGCGCAACTCCAGCCAGCCGCGCCGTTCGAGTTCGCCGTAGGCCGCGCTGACGGTGTTGGCGTGAATACGGAAGCGGCGCGCGAGTTCGCGCGTGCTCGGCAGGCGTTGGCCGGGTTTGAGGTCGCCGCTGACGACGCCGAGCATGATCTGCGTCGTCAACTGCTCGCGGATGGGCACTTCGCTGTTTTTGGAGAGCCAGAGACGCATGTCGTAAATGTCAGGCGCGCGAAAACCTTATAGTCCTGATTCCCTCGCGCGCGACTTATGAGGCGCGGCCGGTGAATTTTCAACGTCTTCGACGTGGTTGAGAAATCCGGCCTCGAAACTCGTAAGGGACGCCCTCGCCCGGCGGGGCGATCCATAATTGCACCCGCCGCCAACTTCCTTGTCCGCCGTTCACGGTTTTGATCCTCGCCGGTTTGATCCCGTACTGCTTGATCAAAAAATCACGCTCGCGCCGCAGCATCTCTCCCGCGAAAGTCGTTCGATCAAACTTGCCGCTCGTGTAGGCGACGAGATATGCGTCGGCGCGCGGGTTTTTTTGGAGCGCCAGCGCGAACGCCTCCAGGTATACGTTCAAGTTCGCGGGAGCAACCGGCCAATAGCCGATCTCAGCCGTATCACTCGACCGGGCATAGTAATGCTCGTCGAATTTATACGCCGCGGACTCGAACTGGTTCGAGTAGGCGTGCTCTCTCGGCTGCGGCGTCGCGCCGATGGGCACGACCCATAATTCCTGAGTGAGGCACGAGATGAAGCCCCCGTCCACCGTCACGACGCGCGCGGGTTCGATTCCACGCGCCCCGACCAGATAACTCTTCATCCGGTGGGCGTAGCGGTTACTGAGACCGGGGAGGTCGCGGCGGGTGCGATAGACGATGAGGAAGGCGCGCGTTCCGGGTTCGTTCTGTAAAGTGAGGGCGAAATTATCGAGGCGCGCGATGATGTCCGAAGCATCTACGTCTCCGAACTCGTCGAACTTGCGCGCCGGCTCGACGTTGGTCTGCCCCTGCGCCGCGCAGGTGAACAGCAAAAATATGAGAGATAGTAAATATTTAAGTCTGAGAGGATAGGCGTCCGGCATTGGCGTCACACGAAGGTTAACATCACACTTGCGGTTTACTTTGTGAGCAGAGGTCGTCTCTCACATCCGGGAATATGAAAGACGACCTCCCTGCTCGACCTATCACAGGCTAACCTTTGCGCCGCGACTTGAGCGCGCCGGTCAAACTGCCGATGACGTTCGACACTTTCGCGGCGACGCGTCCGGTCGTTTCGGCAACAGAAGTGATCAGGCTTTGGTCAGCTTCTACTTTTGCCTTTTCCTTTCTTGGGCGCGCCCGCGTTCTGGCCTGAGCCTCCGCCCTTGCCGCCCTTGCCGCCCTTCTTCGCGCCGCCCTTGATGCCGCCCGCGCCGCGCCCACCGGCCGCGCCCGACGCGCCGCGGTTTTTACCCGCGCCCTGCGCGACGCCGCCCGTGCCGCCCTTCTTCGCGCCCCCGAGCGGGCTGCCCTTGCCGCCCGCCTTCGAGGGCAGTGCGTTTTTCTTGCCGCCGGTGTCGCGCTTCGGGCCGCTCTTCCCGGCCGCGCCGGTGCGTTCCAGTCGGCCGCCTTCGCCGCCGCCCTTGCCCGTGGCGCGCGCCGCGCCGCTTTTACCCGCGCCCGCCGCAACGCCACGGCCTTCGGATGCGCCGCCGCGCCCGCCGGACGCGCCGCCGCGCGACTCGGTCGTTGCGCCGCCGGTCGAAGCCGCGCCCGCGCCGCGTTTGAGCGCGCCGACGCCGCCTCCGCCTTTCGTGCCGCCGCCCGTGCCGGTGTCCGCGCCGCCCGTGCGAGCCGCGCCCCCGCCGCCCTTCTTCGCGCCGCCTCCGCCGTGCAAGCCCTTGCCCGCGCCGCCGCCGCCCGCGCCCTTCGCGCCGCCCTTCGTGGCCGCGCCCTTCGAGGCCGCGCCGCTGCCGCTCTGCCCGCCCTGCGTGCCGCCGCCCTGATTCTTGCGACCGGCCGCGCCGCCCTTGTTCGCCCCGTCGGTGCGACTGCCGCCGCCTGCCCTCGACGCGCTCGCACCGCCCGCGCCCTTCGCGCCGCCCTGCTTGGCCGTGCCCGACGCGCCGCCTGACGACGAACCGCTACCGCCCGCGCCTGACGATGAAGCGCCCGCACCGCCCGCGCCTCCTCCTCCGGCAGTCGCTCCGGTGGCGCCCTCTGTGTCCTCGCCGCCGCGAGTTTCCACGTCGCCCGCGCCGCCGCTATCATCGCCTTCGCCTGCGGCGCGCGCGTCCGCGCGTTCGGCCGCGTCCAGCCGCCCGTTGTCGGCGACGGGTTGACGGTCGCTCTCGGCGTCGGTGGAGTTGCCGCCGCCTCCGCCGCCCGTCGCGGTGTCGTCGCCGCCTTCGCCGATGCTGACGCCGCTCGTCAGGTCGTCTCTGTCGTCGTTCCTGCCTTTCGCTCGTTTAGCCATCGCTTTGCTCCTTGTGCTGATATGAAGAGGCGAGACCCGGCGTGCGGAGTCCGGCCTTGAAGATTCCCTGTCCCGGTTATTAAATTTCGCGCCGCGATTTGCGGCGCAGCATAGCACAACTTCGCGAGCGAGCGCGCAACTCTTTACACTCCCGGCGCGCGAAAATTTTCCCGCGCCCCCGCGCCCCGCCGGTTGCCCGCTCGTGTCGGCCGGCGTTATAACTAGCGAGAGTTTGATTCAACAAATTACGCACTTTATGGACCCGCTCGCTTCCGCCCTCGCCGTTCTGACGGCCATGATCACGCCCGCCGTCTTGATCTCTGCCTGCGGCGCGCTCATCCTGTCCACTTCGACGCGCCTCGGCCGCGTCGTGGATCGTGTGCGCGCCCTCTCGGATCGCTTCGAGGAACTGGCCGCGACGGGCGATGATCAACTCGCGCTCTTCGAAGACCGCCGCGCCATGATCTTCGGTCAACTCGACAAACTGACGAGCCGCGCACGCATCCTCCAGCGCAGCATGACGGTCTTCTACGTCGCGCTCGGCCTCTTCGTCGCGACGAGCGTCGCCATCGGCGTCGTCGCCTTCGTCGGCGCGCGCTACAGTTTCGTTCCCGTCGTGATGGGTCTCACGGGAGCGTCGTTTCTCTTCTACGGCAGCATGACCCTGATCTTTGAAGCGCGCCTCGCCATCGCCAGCCTGCGCGCCGAGATGGACTTCATCTGGCAACTCGGCAAACACTACGCGCCCTCCGAGCTCGCCGCGCGCCACAACAGCCCCCACTACCGCCTGCGAGTCAAACCGAGACCATGACGACACCGACTATACAGACGCCTTCATACCTCGCGCTCTTCGAGACGGGCGAACTCCGCGCGCGCGTCGAGGCGTTGGAATCTCTGCTCGCGCGCTGCACCGTCTGCCCGCGCGACTGTTTCAACAACCGCCTGGAGAACGAAATCGCCGCCTGCTATTCGGGACGCCTGCCCGTCGTCTCCTCCTACACCGCGCACTTCGGCGAAGAACCCGCGCTCACAGGCACGCACGGCGCGGGCAATATCTTTTTCGGCAACTGCAATTTGCGCTGCGTCTACTGCCAGAACTATCAAATCTCGCAGACGCACCGCGAGCAGATCAAAAACGAGGTGACGCACGAACGCCTCGCGCAGATGATGCTCGAACTACAGGCGCGCGGCTGCCACAACATCAACTTCGTCTCGCCCACGCACTTCGCCCCGCAAATGGCGCGCGCGATATTGATCGCCGCCGGAGAGGGCTTGCGTCTCCCCATCGTCTACAACACGAACGCCTATGACTCGGTCGAAGTCCTGCGCCTGCTCGACCGCGTGGTTGACGTGTACCTCCCAGACCTCAAGTACGCCGACTCTGCGGACGGATACACATATTCGAAAGTTCAAAACTACACCGAGTACGCCCGCCGCGCCGTCGCAGAGATGTACCGGCAGACGGGCGACGCGCTTCGTTTCGACGAAGCGGGATTGCTCAAACGCGGCCTCGTCATCCGCCTGCTGGTTTTGCCGAACGACCTCGGCGGCATACGCGAGTCGCTGGAATGGATCAGGGACGCGCTATCCCCGCGCGTCGCCGTCTCTTTAATGGCGCAGTATTACGCGACGAACCGCGCCGCCGACGACGAACGCTACACGCTGCTCTCGCGCCGCATCACCGAAACCGAGTGGATGCGCGCCGTCGCCGCGCTCGAAGACCTCGGCATGGAAGAGGGCTGGATGCAGGAGTACGATTCCGCCTCGCATTACTACCGCCCCGACTTCGCCGACCCCGAGACGCCGTTCAAAGACATCAGGGACTTCACGACGGCGACGAGCGACAAGTGATTAAGTGACAGGCGCGCGAGTCAACCCGGACGCATGTTGAGTGAAAATATGACGCTCGCCTTTTTCGACAACACAGACCCCGGCGCGGGCGGCTGGTTCGTGCTCGTCGTGTGGTTCGTCCTGTTCGTTCTCGTCCTGAACACGATCATCTTTACCTTGCGTCGTCTCTTTCGACGCCGGCGCGGCAAGGGCGGCATCAGTCATGGAGAAAAGCAAGCATGAATAGAGTGAAGGAAGTGGCGGCGGTCGGCTCGGTCGCGCCCGATTTCATATTGCATGACACGGAGGGCGCCGAGTGGCAGATGTCCGCCCAGCACGGGCGCGTCGTCGTGCTGCTGTTCTACCCCGGCGACGCGACGCCCGTGTGTACGAAGCAACTCTGCTCCGTGCGCGACAACTGGGAGAGTTACGCGGAGACGGGCGCGGAGGTCGTCGGCATCTCGACCGACACGGTGGAGTCGCACCGCAAATTCACGGATGAACACCAACTCCCCCTGCGCCTGCTGGCCGACACGGAGGGGAAAGTTCACAAGGCTTACGACGCGAGCTCATGGCTTCCCGGTCGGGCGGCGCGCGCCGTGGTTGTCGTTGACGCGGGGGGAATCATTCGTTATCGCAAGGTTGAAACGGTCTCGCTCTTTCGCCCGCGCGACACTGAAATCATCGAGGCGATCCGCGCCGCGCAAGAGAAGCAGTCCTGAGTTTCATGCCGCGCGCGCACGCGCTTCCATCAACAGCAGATTTTCAAGCAAGGAGACTTTTCGAGTCATGGCCGACCAAATCAAATGCAAACACTGCGGCGAGCGGCGTCCCGCGCTCGGCTACGCGCCGTTCCCGAACGAGATCGGGCAGCGTGTGGGGGCGGAAATCTGCCAGCCCTGCTGGCAGGAGTGGTTACAGAAGCAGAGCCAGATCATCAACCACTACGGTCTCGATCTGACCAACCCCGACGCGCAAAACTTCCTCTTCGACAATATGAAGGGCTATCTCTTCAACGAAGGCCAATCGCTGCCGACGGCGCAGATTGACACGTCGAAGGAAGGCACGGTGAAGTGGTAACGATGAAGTGGGAAGGATGGACGATGAGTTGAAAGAGCGGCTTGCTTTTAGTTCATCGCCGCCACTTCACAGTTTATCATTTCTTCGCCTTGCGTCTTTTTCGGCGCAATGGTAAATATGCGTGCGCTTAAACAACTAATTCCCCTGATCGCTTGAGAATGAAAGTTGCCCCGCCGTCGCGCCGTTTTGCGCCGATGCCTGCGGGCGTCTGTTCAGGCTCGTCCCGCGCGGGGCGTCCGGCGGTCAGGTCACTCGGCAGGACTCGATACTTTTCACAGGAGCGAACAACCGACATGAAGAAACTTGCGACTCTCATCGCACTGGCCGCGCTGGCCGCCGGGTGCTCGTCCGCCAGCAACACCAACACGACTACTAACACCAACTCGACCGCCAACGGCAACAAGGCCACCGTCACCAATGCCAACAACGCGAACACGACCGGCGGCGCGGCCAACGCCAACAACACGAACGCGGGCGGGCACGGCAACGCCAACCATTAAACTTTCGCGGCGCGTCCGTCTCGGCTAACAGATGCGTTTGAACGAAGGCGGGGCGTGCGAGTCATAGTCGCACGCCCCGCCTTTTGTTCCGGGCGCGTTTCCCGTCTTCCTGAAAGGTTGCTCGCCCGTGCGCGCGTCCCGGCAGGGCGAAACTTTCGGGCGCGCGCTTCCGTAACAGGACGAGCCTCCGGCAGCCAAACAAGTAAGGCACGCGCCACGGCCTCTCGCCGGCGGCGACAGGCACGCCGGTTGCGACCCTCTTCTTTTTCGTCTTTAAAATTTTCGCGCGCCGCTCGCGCGCGTCCGCCGGTCTGAGAGCCGGACGCACGCGCGACGCGCCCGTTGACTTTCACATCGAAGGCAGAAATGATCATGCGAACTCAACCTGCACGGCGGCCACGCGCCGCTTCCGTCTTTTCTCTCGCGCTAGTCGCCTCGCTGTTTGTCGGCCTGGTCGCCTCCGGCGCGCCGCCGCTCAGAGTCGCACGCGCGCAGCGCAGCGCGATTGACACCTACGCCATCACGGGCGCGCGCATCGTCCCGGTCTCCGGCGCGGAGATAGCGCGCGGCACGGTCGTCATTCGCGGCGGGCTGATCGCCGCCGTCGGCGCAAACGTCGCCGCGCCGGCCGACGCGCGCGTTATAGACGGCACGGGTTTGACGGTCTATCCCGGCCTGATTGACGCCAACACCAACCTCGGCATGCCCGCATCGCAACAGCCGCGACCGGCCACCGGCGGCGGCGCGGCCGCCTTTCTCGCCGCGCAGGCGCAGCCGACGCCCGCCGTCTCTTCGCCCAACTCTTCGCAGCCCGTCGGCCTGCAACCCGAGATTCTCGCGTCCGACGTGGTGCGCCCCGGCGGCGATCAAATCGAGGCGGCGCGGGGCGCGGGGCTGACCGCCGCCCTGACCGCGCCGCGCGAAGGCATCTTCATGGGTCAGTCGGCCGTCATCAACCTCGCGGGCGAGACGCCGCAACAGATGATCGTGCGTTCGCCCGTCGCGCTCCACGTCGGCTTCACGCCCCTGCGCGCGGGCACGTATCCGGGGTCTCTGCTCGGCGTCTTCGCGGCCATCCGCCAGATGATGCTCGACGCGCAGCGTTACCGCGAGGCCAACGCCGTTTACGAGAAAAACCCGCGCGGGATTCGCCGTCCCGATCAGGACAAGTCGCTGGCCGCTCTCATGCCCGTGCTCTCGCGCCAGATGCCCGTCGTCATGTACGCCGACCGCCAGCGCGACATAGAACGCGCGCTCGACCTCGCGCAGGAATTCAATTTACGTCTCATCATCGCGGGCGGCGCGGAGAGTTGGCGCGTGGCGGAACGTCTCGCGGCGGCGAAAGTGCCCGTGCTGCTCTCTCTGAACTACCCGCGCCGCACGACCGCCGAAACGCCCGAAGCCGACCCCGATCCGGTGCGCGTTCTGCGCGAGCGCGTGGACGCGCCGAAGACCGCCGGACGACTCGCCGCGGCGGGCGTCCGCTTTGCCTTCCAGTCGGGCGGCCTCTCGAACATGAACGATTACCTCGGCAATGTCTCAAAGTCGCTCGATAACGGGTTGGCGCGCGACGAGGCCGTGCGCGCTTTAACTTTGCGCCCTGCGGAAATTCTCGGCGTCGCCGATCAACTCGGCACGATTGAGGTCGGCAAGATCGCCAACCTGACCGTCACGCGCGGCGACCTCCTCGCGCGCGACCGGCGCATCACGCACGTCTTCATAGACGGCCGCCCCGTTGATCTCAAACCCGTGCCCGCGACGCCTGCGGCCGGCGGGCAAACCCGCTCGATGGCTTCCGGGACGTGGACGCTGCGCGTGCAATTAGAAGGACAGCCCGAACGCTCGCTCACGCTCACGCTCCAACAGGAGACCGAACGCCTGAGCGGTTCGATTCAGGGCGACCTCGGTTCGGCGCAGATCGCAAACGCCAGCGTCGGCGCGGCGGGCGACATCAAGTTCACCGTCCCCATCACGACCGGCACGCAGACCACCGAGGCCACTTTCACCGGCACGATCAGCGGCAACGAAATGCGCGGCACGGTCACGACCGTCGGCACGGGTTCGGGCACGTTCAACGGCACGCGCGCCGGGGGCGGCGGCACGACGCCGGCAGCGGCGACGCCGACACCGACGCCTGCAACGGAAGGCACGACGCCGCCGCAAGCAAATTGACGAATGCGGAATGCGGATTGCGGATTAGGAAACAAGGCTTTGCTTTTCAATCCGCATTCCGCAATCCGCATTCCGCATTCCGCATTCTTTCGCTGGAGCTTAATATGAGAAAACTTATTTCACTTTTCGTTTTGCTGGCCGTTCTCGCCCCCGCGTGGGGCGGCGCGGCGACGGCGCAGGCGCAGCAGCAGCAGCGACGGCGTGAGGGCGCGGCGCGCACCGGCACAAGCGCCGCCCCGGCGACGGAGACGTTGATTCGCAACGCCACCGTCATCACCGTCTCGCGCGGCACGCTCGCCAACACCGACATCCTGATTCGCAACGGCAAGATCGCGGGCGTGGGTCAGAACCTGAAAGCCGGTGAGCGAGCGCGCGTGATTGACGCGACCGGCAAGTACGTCATGCCCGGCATCATAGACGCGCACTCGCATTCGATGTCCGACGCGATCAACGAGGGCACGCTCTCCGTCACCTCGATGGTGCGCATACGCGACGTGCTGAACCCGACCGCGCCCAACCTCTACCGCTCGCTCGCGGGCGGCGTCACCACTCTCAATCTCCTGCACGGTTCGGCCAACACCATCGGCGGGCAGAACACCGTGGTCAAGATCAAGTATGGCCGCCCGGTCGCCGAGTTCATCTTTCCGGGCGCGCCTCCGGGCATCAAGTTCGCGCTCGGCGAAAACGTCAAGCGCGCGAGTTCCACCGTGCTGCCCGGCCAGACGCGACGCTACCCGGCGACGCGCATGGGGCAGGAGGAAGTGTTGCGCGACGCCTTCACGCGCGCGCGCAACTACAAGCGTAGTTGGGACGAGCACCGCGCCGCCGTCGCGCGGGGCGACAAGAACCTGATCCCGCCGCGCCGCGACCTGCAACTCGAACCGCTCGTCGAGATTCTCGAAGGCAAGCGACTCGTCCACGCGCACTGCTATCGCGCCGACGAGATCATCATGATCCTGAACGTCGCCGACGAGTTCGGTTTCAAGATCAAGACGCTCCAGCACGTGCTCGAAGGCTACAAGGTCGCGCGCGAGATCGCCGCTCACGGCGCGGGCGCGTCCTCGTTCGCGGACAGTTGGAGCTATAAGATCGAGGCTTACGACGCCATCCCACACAACGCGGCGGTGATGACGCGCGCCGGGATCGTCGTCTCCATCAACTCGGACTCCGACGAGCGCGCGCGCCGCCTGAACATAGAAGCCGCCAAGATGATGAAATACGGCGACCTGTCGGAAGACGAGGCCCTGCGCCTGATCACTCTAAACCCGGCGATCCAACTCGGCGTACAAGACCGGGTCGGCTCGATTGACGTGGGCAAAGACGCCGACCTCGCCATCTGGACGGCGCACCCGTTCAGCGTCTACTCGCGCGTCGAGACCACGTTCATTGACGGCGACATTTTCTTCGACCGCCAGCAAGACCTCGCGCGCCGCCCCGAATTGCAACGCGAGCGCGAAGAGTTGATGCGTGCGGAGGTGAACCGCGCGCCCGGCGAAGGCGGCACGCAGCAGCCCGCCGCGCCGCGCCGCCCCCCCGCCAATCATCACGATCACGACGACGTTGACAACGGGGAAGGAGATAATCACCGATGAGCCTGAAATCGTTCTCACACGCCGTCGCACGCATTAACGCCGTCGCGCGCGTCGCGTTCGCCGTCGCGCTCGCCGCGTCGCTGCTTTTGTCCACCGCTGCGCCGACGCTTGCGCAGCAAGCTTCGAGCACGATGGGGCCGCAGTTCATGTCGGGCACGCCCGGCACGTTCGCCATACGCAACGCGCGCATCGTCACCGTCTCGGGCGCGGACATAGAGAGCGGCACGATTGTCGTCAGCGACGGCAAGATCGCGGCCGTCGGCGCGAACGTCGCCGTCCCGGCGGGCGCTGTTGAGATAGACGCGCGCGGCCTCTTTGTCTATCCCGGCATGATCGACCTCGGCACTTCGATGGGACTCATCGAGATTCCGCAGGGCGCGAACGCCACGGTGGACGTGGCCGAAGTCGGCGACATGAACCCGAACGCGCAAGCCTTTTACGGCATCAACCCGCACAGCGCGCACGTCGCCGTCACGCGCGTCAACGGCGTGACGAGCGTCCTCAGCTTGCCGGCGGGCGGGATCGTCTCCGGTCAGGCGGCCTTCATCAACCTGCTCGGCTCAAGCCCGCAGGAGATGGCCGTCGTGCCGGCCGCCGCGCTCGTCGTCAATTACCCGCGCGCGGCCGGCGGCGGTGGTTTCGGCGGCTTCTTCCAACAGGCGCAGGCGAACCCTGCGGAGGCCGCGACGGCGCGTGACCGTCAGGTCGAACAACTCCGCAAGCTCCTGCGCGACGCCGAAGCCTACGGCCGCGCGATGGACGCGGCCAACAACGACCGCAGCCTCCCGCGCCCGGATGCGGATGTGATGCTGGCATCACTCGTGCCTTACGTTCGCGGCCAGCGTCCGGTCGTCTTCCGCGCCGACCGCGAGGCCGAGATGCGCGCCGTCGTCCGCTTCAGCGAGGAGATGAAACTCAAGCCCGTCATCCTCGGCGGCAACGACGCGTGGAAGATCGCCTCGTTCCTCAAAGAGCGTAACGTCCCCGTCATCCTCAACGGACTGTTCGACCTGCCGAGCCGCGAGGACGATTTCTACGACGTGATGTTCGAGAGCGCGTCCAAACTTCAACAGGCGGGCGTGCGCTTCGCCCTCTCCACGGGCGATCAGGGCGCGGAGGTGCGCGACCTGCCCTACCGCGCCGGGATGGCCGCCGCCTTCGGCCTCTCGCGCGCCGACGCGCTCAAGTCCGTCACGCTCTACCCTGCTCAGATCATGGGCGTGGGCGACCGCCTCGGCTCAATCGAAGCGGGCAAGATCGCCAACCTCGTCATCGCCGACGGCGACCTGCTCGAAGCCCGCACGCGCGTCCGCCACCTCTTCATCAACGGCCGCCAGGTTCCGCTCAACAGCCGCCACACGGAACTCTACGAGCAATTCCGCAACCGGAAGTAGGCAATTCAAAAAGCCTGCGGCACACGACAAAGGGAGCCGGAACGTTTCGCGTTCCGGCTCCCTTTGCCGATGCTCGATCAAGCCGCTCGATCAACCGGCGTCTCTACTGTGGCCGGAGTCGGCTGATGAATTTTGTTACATCTCGGAATCGGAGAGAAGCAGATCGGTCGCCTGGGGCGCGGCGAGGTCGAGGATGGCCTTGATCAGTTCGTCGGGGTCAACGGGCTTTGCGACAAACGAGTTGAAGCCGGCGGAGATGGCGCGTGCGCGATCCTCGACTCTGACGTAGGCGGTCAGGGCAACGGCGGGCGTCCGGTCGCCGGTTTCGGCTTCGCGCGCTCTGAGTTTGGAGATGAGCGAGTAGCCGTCCTCGCGGGGCATCGCCAGATCGGAGACGAGGACGGTCGGCCTATACGAACGGAGCGCGTCGAGCGCGTCGGCGACTGAGGTGGCGGTCTGCACCGTGGCCTTGTAGCCGGTGAGGATGGCGGCGAGCGTGTTGAGACTGTCCTCGTCGTCTTCGACGAGCAGCACCTGCACGCCTTCAAGCGAACGGAGCGGGTTGAGGCGTGTGGCCGTCTCGCCGGTGCGCCACGAATAGTCGTCGTCCGTACCCCGGTCTTTCGCGGCGTGCGGCGCGAAGGTGAGCGGGAGTGTGACGGTGAAGGTCGCGCCGCATCCTTCGCCGGGACTGTCGGCGCGCGCCGTGCCGCCGTGGAGTTCCACGAGATGGCGCACGATGGCGAGGCCGAGACCGAGTCCGCCGTGGCGTCGCGTGCTGCTGCCGTCGGCCTGCCGGAAGCGGTCGAAGACGTGGGGAAGGAAAGCGGGACTGAACCCGCAGCCGTTGTCGCTCACGGTAAGTTGCGCGTGCGCGCCCGCGCGCCCGAGCCGCACCTCAATGCGCCCGCCTTCGGGCGTGAACTTGACGGCGTTCGAGAGCAGGTTCCAGACGACCTGCTGCAAGCGCCCGGCGTCGCCGGAGACGTGCCGCGCCGAAGGATCGAACGTGACGGAGAGTTGGATGTTTTTCGAGTCGGCCGCCAACTGCACCGAGTCAATGGCGGCGTTGATGACCTGGGCGATGTCAACCGGCGCGATGTCGAGCCGGAGTTTTCCTGTGATCACGCGCGACACGTCGAGGATGTCTTCGACGAGTTGCGCCTGCGCCTTGGCGTTGCGCTCAATCGTCTCCACGGCGCGCGCCGCTCTCGCCGTGTCGAGCTTGTTATGCCGGAGCATGTGCGCCCAGCCGAGGATGGCCGTCAGGGGCGTGCGCAATTCGTGCGATGCCGTGGCGAGAAACTCGTCCTTCAGGCGGTTGGCCTGCTCGGCATCGGCGCGCGCCACCTGCTCGCGCGCGAGCGCGGCGCGCAGTTGTTTTTCCGCTTCCCTGCGTTCCGCGATCTCGGCTTCGAGCGTGCGCGCCTTCTGCTGCAACCCGATGATGGTGCGGAGGCGTTCGTCCGCTTCGGCGATAGCGGAATAGCTCTCGGCCGGGATCACGCGCGCGTGCGCGGTACACACGTCGCCGAGTCCGCGTGCGCGCGCCTCGCCGCCGAAACCGCACATGGGATAGGCGCAGAAAAGCGTGAACGGGCGCGTCTTGTGCAACTCGTTCCAGAATTCTTCGAGACGGATCGCCGCGTCGTAATTTTCCTCCGTCCACAGCAGCGCGACCATCTCGCCGAAGATGCGCACGCGCCGTCCCACGGTCGCCGCACGCGCGACGATTTCGCCGACGACCTCCGAGAAGCGACCCGCATCCGGCAGCCCGCCCACCATGAACCGCGACAACATCCCCGACGCATCCGCGGAGACATACTGGCCGCAGGCGCGGGCGGCGTCGGGGTCGAACCCGCCTGTGCGCAGGCGCTCGTCGAGCGCGTCGCGGTGCGCCCCGGTCGCCACGACGACGCAGGCGTCGCCCTCTGTGAGTCCCGCGCCGATAAAGCCGGCGAGCGAACTTATGAGAAACGCGTCCGCCTCGTAGAACTGGACGAAGTGCTCCGGCTCGGTCGCCCCCGTCCAATCCGACACCGGCGCGAGTTGCGACGGCGGCGCATTGCTGCTCCCCCTCTGCTGTCGCGCCGCGCCGCGCTCCGGTTCGTTTATATTTTCCGCCTCAATCAAGTCAGTCTCTCCGTCGGGTGAGTGTTCAGATGTCAAACTCTCCGCACAAGCCTGCGCCCTTACACCTTACGAAATCGCGGCGGCGCAACTATGAGATGCCCACGACGGGCATAATGTAGGGGAGATGTCAGGCGGCCGTTCCGGTCTCGTCTAACAGGGCAGGGGTTGTCGGCATGCCGATTCGGCCACACGCTGCGGTCAGGGGATGCCCGCGCTAATATTCTATACTCTCGACCGCCTCGAAAGCCAGAGCCAGTCGCCGCCTGCACGCCGCCCGCCGACGGCAAAAGAAAGGCAAGAGTGAGGGCGAACTTGCACGCCCCCACTCTTGCCTCCGCCTTCGCTGCCTTTGCCTTACCTTACCTGTCGGCGACCTGGCCGCCGCTCTTGAGTTGCTTGAGCAGTTCTTCGACCGCGACTTCGAGTTGGCGGTCGCGCCCGGCGAGGATGTCTTCGGGCGAGTTGTCAACGAGGATGTCGGGGCGAACGCCCGTGTTCTCCATGTTGGTTTGCTGTTTGTCGGCGAGGTAGACGCCGATGCCGGGCGTGCGCACGGTCGAGCCGTCAATGAGCGTGTAGCTGCCCGTGCCGATGACCGCGCCCGGCGTCGGCGTGCCGATCACTTTGCCGAGTCCGAGCGCGCGGAAGCCCGCCGGGAACATCTCTGCGTTCGAGGCCGAACGCCAGTTTTGCAGCACGACCTTCGGCCCGAAGAAGCCGCCGAAGGGGCGTGTGGTGGCCTCAGTGCCGCGCGGCTGCCACACCTGATACTGGCGTTGGACGAGGATGCCGAGCAACTCCTGTTCGATGTTGCCGCCGCCGTTCCAGCGTTTGTCTATGACCATCGCCTCCTTGTCGCGATACTCACGCAGTTCCTTCTCGAACTTGCGCAGGCTCGGCTGGTTCATCGCCTGTATGTGGATGTAGCCGACGCGCCCGTTCGAGAGTTTCGTCACCGCGTCGCGCCGCTGCTTGACCCAACGCTCGTAGCGGAGTTGATTGTAGTTGCCCATCGAGGTGGGTTCGATGCGCGTGCGCCACGCCCCGTCTTCCGCGGCCTTGTTGTTGAAGGTGACGGCGACCTTGCGGTTGAGACGATAGTTGAGATGTCGCCAGTATTCGTCGCCCGCGCGCACGGGCTTGCCGTCAATGGCGATCAGGTAATCGCCGACCGAGACCTTGACCCAGTCCTTATCGGCCGGGCCGTCTTCGTAGACGTGCGTGACGCGGTAGCGACCCGCCTGCGCGTCCGGTTCGAGTTCGACGCCGAGGTGGCCGGTCTGCGCCGCGCCCGGCTCGCGTCCGCCTGCCGGCGGCGGCGCAGCCCCGGTGTGCGAGGCGTTCAGTTCGCCGATCATCTCGTTGACGATGTTGAGGAGTTCCTGCCGGTCGCCGACGTATTCGACGAGCGGGCGATACTTGGCGCGCATGGCGTCCCAGTCCGTGCCGTGCATCTTCACGTCGTAGAAACGGTATTTCATCGTGCGCCACGCGTCGTCGAACATCTCCGCCCACTCGGCGGGACGATCAATTCTGACCTTCGCGGTGAAGTTGACGCGGCGACGCTGCGCGGGCGCGGCCGTCGTGGTGGGCGGCGCGCTCGAAGCGCTTGCTCCCGGCGGGAGCGGCGGCGGCATCGGGACGGAATAGACGTAGTCGCCTTCCTGAAAAAAGAGCGTGCGGTTGTCGCGCGAGACGTTCAGGTTGGAGACGCCGCTGTTGCCGCCACCGCCTCCGCCCTGCGCCGCGCCGTCCGTCGGGGGCGTGCCCGCGGTGAGGCGCGTCTGCCGCTTGCCGTCCTCCTGAATCGAATAGATGACGGGCACGTTCGCCGCCCCCGCCAGTTCGCTCGTGACGAAGACGATGGTCTTGCTGTCGGGCGAGATGTTATAGCTCGTGACGGCGAAGGGCATGCGCGTCAACTGGCGCGTGCGCCGCTTGAGTCCCGCCCAGTCAATGTTGACCGGCTTCGGCGTGGGCTTCGCGGCGGGATTCGCGCGCGCCGCGCCGCCCGCCGCGCCCGCTTCGCCAGCCGCCGCTTGCGCTGCCGCAGCCGATGCCGCCGCCTGCGCGGCCTCCTGCTCGGCGCGTTCTTCGGGGTCGTCCGGGTCGCGCTCAAGTTTTTCCAGCGTGACCGAGTAGATATGCACCGAGGTCAGCGAACTGAAATTGCTCTGGTCAATGCGTTGGAAATAGAGTTTCTTCCCGTCGGGAGAGAAACGCGCATTCACCTCGTTGAAGGAATCGAAAGACACTTTGCGCTCTTCGCCGCCGCCCGAAGGGGTGATGTAGATGTCGCTGTTACGCGTGAAGTCGGGCTTGGAATACGCGAGCCACTTGCCGTCGGGCGACCACTGGGGCGAGCCGACGTTGCCGTAGCGCGACGAACTGATCTCTTTCGACTGTTTGCTCGCGACCGTGACGACGCGGAGTTTGTTGTCGGAAGACGTGTAGGCGATCTGCGTCGAGTCGGGCGACCAGGAATAGCCGAACTTGAGTTCGTCGAGGTCTGTGATCTTCTGCGCGTCGCCCGCGCCGTCCGTCGCCACAACGTAAAGCTCCTCGCGCCCGCTGCGATCCGAGACGAAGGCGATCCACTTGCCGTCGGGCGAATACTCGACGTTGCGGTCGCGGAAAGGGCTGTCGGTCAACTGGCGCAGGTCGCCCTCTTCGACGGGCGCGGTGAAAATCTCGCCGTGGATGGAGACGACGATGCGGCGCGAGTTGGGCGCGAGCGCGTAGTCGTCAACCTGCGAAGCGAAGTCGCGCACCTCGCTCAAGCTTTCCTGCGTCTCGGCGGCGATGTCGAGTTTGATCGGCGTGACGCGCTTTGACGCCACGTCGAGTTTCGCGATGCCGAAGTCGTGCTCGAAGACGATGGTTTTGCCGTCGTTGCTGATGGCCGGCCAGCGCACGTCGCCCGCCTTGAACGTCGTCACCTGCGCCGCCTTGCCGCCCGTTTCCGGGACGCGCCAGATGTTCGTGAGGCCGCCGCCCTCGCGGTCGCTGACGAAATAGATGTGGCCGTCGCGCGCCCACATCGGCCAGGAGTCCAGCCCCTCGAAGTCCGTCAGGTTCTTGAAACTCTTCGTCGAGGCGTCCATCACCATCACGTCCGACTGCATCGAGCCGCGATAGAACTTGCGCCAGTACGCCTGCGACTTCTGGTTGTAAGCGATACGGCGGCCATCGGGCGAGTAAGAGCCTTGCACGCCCATGTCCACGCCCGCGTTCGCGGGCATCCGGCCGTCGAGGCCGACCGTGTAGAGGCGCGGCGTGAAGTCCTCGCCGCGATTCGAAGAGAAGAGTACGCTCTGGCCGTCGGGCGTCCAGTTCAAGACCGAATCGTCGGATGAGTGCGAAGTCAACTGCTTCACCGTGCCGCCGCCGGAAGGCATGACGTAAACGTCGAGGTTGCCGTTGCGGTCGCTCGAAAAAGCGATCCACTTGCCGTCGGGCGAGAAGCGCGGGTACACGTCGCGCGCCCTGTGGACGGTGAGACGCTGGACGTTTTGCCCCGTCTCATCCGCCGTCCAGATGTCGCCGAGATAGCCGAACGCGACGCGCCCCTGATGATAGTGCGGGTAGCGCACGAGCCGCGCCTCTTTCGCCACGGCGACGGCCGAGGCGAGGAAGAGAAACGCGATTGCCGAGAGGTAAATTTTCTTCATCATTTTTTCCAGAAAGTCAGAGAGTGTGTTAAAGGCCGCCCGGCTGCCGGGACGGGCGCGACAAGGCTGCTTCGTGCAGCGACCACTTCGGTTCTTTTGTCGGACAGGAAATTTTTTATGCGCCCACGCCGGAAGCGCGTTGCAGGGTTAGCCCGTGCATTGTAGTTAAAACGCCGCGCGAACGCTAATGTTACGAAGGGGTGGCGGGAAAAGTTTTCCCTTCATTCTTCGCGCACGATCAATTTCGCCGCCGGAAGCATCGCGCCGCGCCCCCTGTGCTGCCAGCAGCGACCCGTGCCGCGCACGCGCCGCGAACAGGGCGTTCCCTTCTTTGTGCGCGCGCCGCAGACGGAGACGATTTCGGCCGGGTCGGTCGGCCGCTCCTTCTCCGTCCCATCCGCGCCGTAAGCGGGAGCGCGCGAATCTTTCGTCGCCTCCGGCTCTTTTCCCGCCGCCGTTAATTGCGGCACGCGCGCTGTGGAATTCTGCGCGCTTCGCTCGATGACAAGCGGCGGGGGCGCGGGTCGCATCGCGCGCCCGCCCGCGAAGCCTATGCCCACGAGTGCGGCGCACGCGACGAGTGGCCGAACCACGCGCCCGCGTCGAAATCTCTTGTCGCACCCGTCGCAAAAACGGCGACTCGTCCACACGCGCCAACGCAGGCGGGCAACGCGCCCGCCGCACTCCGCGCAGAAATTCGGCTTGTACATGGCTCGGAACTCTCCCCCGCGTGTGAGGACGCGCCGCCGCTACTGCCGCCGTCTTGAGACATGGCGCGCCGCTAAAAGAGAACCGGGCTTTTCGAGTGGGCTTCGCGGGCGGGCTTGAACGTCGGCTAAAGGAAACGCCAGCGTGGCGGAAACGTTCGAAAGGAGACGCTCATGCACTTCGTCCGGTGCGTCGGATTATTGTCGAACCCGTGCACGCGCGCAAGATATTTTTACTCTCATGCCTCGCCGGCGTTCGTTTCATGCGCTGGCGAGCGTTGCACACGCAAGACAGACGTGTTATAGTCCGTGGTCACTCCCGAACGATTGAGAATGCCCTTGAGAGGCGTGCTCCGTTGTACGTCTTCGCTCGTCGTTCTCCCGCCTATAGCGTCAGGTTCGAAGCCGATGGGTCTGAAACTTTATTGCAATCGCTATGCGCACTTCAAAGACGCGCTCGTGTGTTCGGTCAACTGTCTGTACCGCACGCGCTGTCAGGATTTCGCGCTCTTTTACGACGAGCACCGGGAGACGGTGGACACGCTCGTCGGTGATTATTACGCCGGGCGGCGCGCGCACGAGCGAGCCGCGCCGCCAGTTGCCACGTCGCGCTCGCTGCCCGTCGTGCCGGTCGCGCGTCCCATCGCGCAGGCCGTTGACATGCGCGAGTTGATACGTTTGGAGGTTAAGCAAGAGATGGCCGAAGCCGCATACATCTGGATTGACAAGGAAGGCCGCGCCGAGTTGCTGGGGCAGGACGAAGTTTTGCGCCGCGCCTCGCGCGGGACGAAACCGCAGACGATCTACAAGGTCGCGCAGGAGATGGAACTCAAATTCCAACTCGTGCCGCGCAAGCGCATCGAGCGTGCGCGCAGGCTCGCCGAAGTCGAAGAGGAGCGCGCTGTGGCGCGCCGCACGCGCCGCACAACGGCCAGAACCGCCGCTCCGCAGGCGTTTGACGAACTCGACGAGGAGACAACTTCAGCGGCGGCCAATATCGCCGCGAACGCCGCGCCGCGCCGCACGCGCCGCCGCACGCTGAAAGCCGTCAGCTAAAAAAACGCCCGCCACAACGTTGCCACGGGTTGCGCGCGCGACGCGCCCGAGCAACGTGCCCAACGCTCCGAGCACCAAACAAGTCTCGCAACGCATCGCTTCAGCGCGGTCGCGTGCGAGACTTGTTTGCTATTTTGAAGGCGATTTGCCCGCCCGCTCGCGCGCCTCGCGCTTTGCCGCCCGCGCGCGTGCGCGCCGAAAGCCGCGCCGCTTGCAAACGCAGCCCCGGCTTTGCATACTGGCAGCAGCTACAACTTATGCCGCGTGCGATTTCTGAAGCGATGACTGATCAACGTTTTTTCCGACACCCTCTTTTTCAAAACATCCGCCGCGCACTCGTCGCCGTCGTCGTGCTGTCCGTTCTGGCCGCCGCGCCCGCCCGCGCGCAGGACGACGACGAGAAAGTGACGGTGGAATCGAATCTCATCCGCCTCAACGTCGGCGTCGCCGACGCGAGAGGCCGCGCCGTTACCAACCTGACGCGCACAGACTTCTCGGTCTTCGAGGACGGCGTGCCGCAGACCATCCTCAATTTCGAGACGACCGAGCAGCCCTTCAGCCTCGTGCTCCTGCTCGACATGTCCGGCTCGACCTTGAGTTTTCGCACGCAACTCAAACAGGCGGCCATGCGTTTCATAGACGCGCTCTCGCCAGCCGACCGCGTTTCCGTCGTCTCCTTCTGGACGGAGATGAAGGAGCAGAAGAGGACGGTCAAGCCGGTTGATCATATCGAGACGCTCACGGATTTCACGAGCAACCGCTCGCAGATCGCCTTCGCCATTGATCGCGCGCGCGGCGGCGGCGACACCAACCTCTACAAAGCCCTGCGCCACTCGCTCGGCGCGCTGCGCGGCCAGGGCACGCGCCGCAAGGCCATCGTCGTCCTGACCGACGGCATTGACAGCGACGTGCGCAAGCAAGACCGCGCCGCCACAATCGCGGCCACGACCGCCGAGGAAGCGATCAGTTTGATCAAACCCGACGCGAACCCGACGCTCGCCGCCGTGCTCAACGCGGCCGACGCTCAGGGCGTTACCATCTACCCGCTCGCTTTGCCCTCCGGCGACCTCAAGCGGCTCGCCGACCGCGCCACCCTGAGCATCACGTCGAACAAAGGCACGCCGCCCGAAGACATGAAGCGACTCATGCAACCCACGCCGCAACAGGCCGCCATCTACACCTCTGCGCGCGCCCGGCTCGACACGCTCGCCGCACGCACCGGCGGCCGCCTGCACGAGATCAACCGTCTCGAAGACATGGCGCGCATCTATGCCGAGGTCGCCGCCGAGATGCGCACGCTCTACACCATCGCCTATCAATCCGCCGGCTCGCGCCCGCGCGACGGCCGTTGGCGCGCCATCCAAATCCAGGTCGCGCGTCCCGAACTGATCGCACGCACGCGCCCCGGCTACTACGCCCGCTGAGACCCGGCCGGGACGCGCTTCGGACGGCCGCAAGTCGGTCGTCAAAAGTCGTCCCGAACCCCGCTTGACACTCGCGAGACCCATCCGTATATTCGTCCCTAACGTTTCAACCCCCTTAGGCACCCGTAGCTCAGTTGGATAGAGTACATGACTACGAATCATGGGGTCGCAAGTTCGAATCTTGCCGGGTGCATCTTTAAAATCAAATAGAAAAGGGCAGCTCTCGGGCTGCCCGTTTCTACTTTGTGTGCCTCTACGACGCATAAATTCGCAACAACAGAGAGCCGCTTCTCAAACTTGAGAGGCCTTTCACTTTGAGCGCTTAGTCTTAGAGGCACCTTGCTTCGAGGCTTTAGCTTTAGAACCAGCTTTCTTCGGGGTCGTCGGCGCAGCAGTAACGACCGCAACGTTGCCGGCGCGCGTGGCGGTCGCGCGTTCCATGAACGTGTTCGTGCGCCTTATGCTCTCGGCATAATACTCCTTCGCGGCGTCAATCGCTGAACCGGCTGCCTCAGTTACAACCCGATGCAATTTCTCGTCGTCGTGACCGTTGCGTTCGAACGCCTTGGTCAAATCAAACGGACTGGCCGGCAGGTCTCGCACCAGAGCATCGAAGATGCTTCCGAGCACACCGCGCCGCAGTTCGTCTTGATTGATGAGATTATGTGTTCGATTGGCGCTGCGAGCCAGTGTCTCAGCCCGCTCAGGGCGAACGAGGCTGGCTAAGTCTTCCAGCTTGGCATCTTCGAGCGCGGCCGTCACGATTTCTTCGGCAAAGCCAAGTCCACGATTTATCCGCAGCGCATCTTCGACCAGCGTGCCCAGTCTCACACGCGGGTCCCACGGACATGGATGCGGCGGCAATGGGAACCATTCCTCAATCAGCGGGAAACGGTAACGCTCGATGAGAAGGTAAATCCAAAAGATGCACCACCGGCGGTTGGACGGAGTAATCCAGTCGGCGATGTTTCGGTAATACTCTGCGATCTGGTGGAAGTCCTGCGTAAAAACCAAAGCCGCGTTGCGCAAGCCCCGGCGATTATTTCCGGGTGCGGGAACAGCGCCGGTGCCGTCAAGGTTGACGTTGACGAAGTGGTGCCAGGTGGAGTCGCACACGATGCGACCCCGCGCAACTTTATAGCCGTCCCAGACAGAAATTGAGCCAAAGCAGCGTGGCGTGGTCGGCGGCTTGCCGACGACTGCGCCTGGGGGGTTCAGGTAACGACCCGCCGACATAGAGGTCGCAATGATTTCAGGCGAAAGCGGAGCGCCGTTGAAGTTTGGAAACTCCACGAAGTTAAGTCCGTGCAGATTGTAGGGGGCATTGAGAGTCGGGCCGACGAGGCACACGCTCTCATGCGGGTGATCCGGCATCACGTCTATGGGGCCTAAAGGGCTGCGCAGCAGCGGATGAGGCGACCAACTCGAACCACTTCCATAGAAGTGCGGGAAAATTCGCTGGGGAATCTCGTCCGACTGGTCGTCAAACTGCGTGATGCGATCCGGCCCCGGATTGGTGACGGTGTCAATGCGGTCGGTAAACATAGGGATGCTGCTCCAATCACGCATCTTGCGGACGCGCGGAAGCTCACCCCCCATTGCAAAGCCGAGAGTCTGATGGTCGCCGGTCGCAAAGAGACCGCCTCCGGCGTTCATGAAATTGGCTAAGACGCTGAATTCCGCATTGGTCAGCACCGGATTCGACTCAATCCCGAAGAGCCATATCTGGTCGAAATTGGTCGTGGTGATAGTGTTGTTGAAGACGAAGTTTTGTCTATCGGCGGTCGGGTCTGTCCGGCGGTGTGCCTTGGTAATAGTCGGCGTCGGCGACATCTGCATTAGCTCGGCGACGAAGCGACTGAGGCCGAATCCGCTGGCGGGGTTATAGTTTAAACCACCATCGGTGACGAGAAGGATGCGCTGGGCGCATCGCCGCGCGAAGATGGGGAAGATGTCCCTCCAGTAGCGTTCCACGGCGCGCAAGTCTTCTATGTTTAATCCAAGTTTTTCGGCAGGAATCATGAGGATGCTCCTTATTCTTCCGACACGGCGAGTAACGCGTCAGGGCATATTCTGTGGTTGCCTGGACTCAGAGACTTCTAGTTGCGAGGAGGCTAGGAGATTTGTCGCTCAGTTCCAGGGCGGGGATTATCTGGTGTTGGCGGAGGCCAGAAATGTAAGGGACAGGCATTTTGCTCCTTGTAAAATATATGAAGGCGGAGCAAGATGCGTGCCGCGCTGGCCTTTGAGTGTTTTCGGGAGATTTGTGCCGGTGCAACCGAGAACCCTACTACCGATGTCCACAGTTAGCGACACCGGTGTCGACAAACGTGAACACTTGCAGTCTAGTCCCTTCTGGTAATTTAAGGTGCAAATCGGATGACGGAACCTCGTGCGGATGACCGCTTCGACCTATACATCATCAGGAGTTTCTTCGACGCCGCGACGTGCCGCGAACTCGTTACAGAGATGCGTCGCTCCCCCGCAGCCCCCGCCATCGTCTATGGGCGGGGCGACTCGGGCGCTGTGGATGAAAGGGTGCGTAAGGCTTCGCGGCTGCTGCCCTCGGGGGAAATCGCGGGGCGGGTCGAGCGGCGATTGCTGGAGTGCCGGGGGACGTTGGGAGATCATTTCGGGATCAGCCTCGGCGGTTGCGAAGCCCCGCAGTTCTTACGCTACCGCGTGGGCGACTTCTTCGTGGCTCATCAGGACGGCAATACAGGAATGATCTTGTCCGAACGCGAGCAGTCGCGCAGGATTTCGGTAGTGATATTCCTGAATCGTCAGTCGGAGACGCCGGAGGCGGACGCTTATTGCGGCGGCTCACTTGTCTTTTCCAATTGGCGCGCCAGCCCTGCCAACAGGGAGTTTCGGCTGATAGGCGAGGCAGGGACATTGGTCGCCTTCCGTTCGGAGACCACGCACGAAGTGATTCCCGTGACGCACGGAGAGCGATATTCAATCGTCAGTTGGTATGGGTGAAGAGCAGGCGAACGCCTCGACCCGGAACCACAAACCACTTGCCGCTCGCTATAATCTCGAAGCCGCTCTGGCGCGGCTTCGCTGTAAAAGTTTGCCCCGCGAGCAAAACTACCGGGCGATTACCTGCCGGGGAGGTCTCTGGTCAGCAAGCGCGTGACGGTCGCCGTCAGACACTTGATGTCCTGCGGCTTCCGCAAAAAAGCATTGACACCCGCGCGCAAGGCATCCTGCTCAACGTCGCTCGCCGACAACATGATGATCGGCGTGCGTCGCCGGTGTGGGAGTTGCCGCGCGCGCCGCGCAAGTTCCAGGCCGTCATAGCCGGGCAATTCATTATCCAGAATGAGCAGGTGGAAGCGTTCTTTGCTTTCAATCCTATGCAGGGCCTCCGTTCCGTCGGCGCATAGTTCGACCGTCCAGCCCGTTTCCTCCAGGGTCTCTTTCACGATGTCGGCCACCACCTGATAATCTTCGACGCAGAGAATATTGATGGTGCTCTCTTCGCTGCGCGTGCGACGGCGACGACGCCCCTTGTCGTTCATGATGCTCTTCCGACGCGGTTCGGGCGGGGTGCGCAGGTGTGCGAGGTTCTTATGCCTGCCCTGTTCTTCATCCAGCATGGCGGCGAGCGTTGCGTGGTGGTGCAAACCCAGCAGCCGCGCGGCGCGCGTCACACTCCCCCGAGCGTCTATCAGGGCGCGCCGCACGTATCCGGCCTCGTACCTGTGTACCCGCCCGCCGAGATTGAAGCCCACCCAGAAATCCGCGAGGCTGTCTGCCGGTCGCCGCGAAGACGAGGCGCGGCCTGCCGACACGATGCGTATGGAACATGCCCGCAGGCGCGAAATCGTCTCGGCATCCTGCGTCTCTCTCAGCAGGTTATTCGCGCGCTCGTAGGTCTCCAACAGCTCGTGCTCGGGGAGGCGTTCGCCGTGTTCCTCGATCAACGAGAGCAAAGCGCGCCCGGCGTCTTCGACAGCCCCGGCCTCCTCCGCTAAATCGGCGGCGCGCCTCAAGGTGTTTACCGACTCGGTGAAGTTGCCCAGCTTCGACAGGACGCGGCCTTGCGTGGTAAGCGCTTCGGCCAACAAGCCCTGTTCGCCGCCTTTGGACAACACGCGCACGGCCTCGCGGATCGCGCTCTCGGCCTCGCGCATTTCGCCCTGTTCCAATAAGACGCGGGCGCGCGCCTCATCTATCTGCGCGACAGTGCCCCTGTCCGCCAGGGTGACGAATAGATTGCGCGCACGATTTAAGTGCTCATGGGCTTTCTCGTAATGCCCGATGGTGTAGAGCAGGAATCCTACGTTGCTTTCCGCCCGCGCCCGGTAGTTCGTATGACCTGCATCCTCGAAGTGAACCGACGCGGCCGTGTATTCGATGATGGCTCGATCTGTGTAATCCGGGCGGTGCTCGGCCTTGCCCAGGCACATCAGCACACAAGCCAGATCGTTATGAAACTTTCCCTTGAGGAAGGCATTCGTGCTTTCTTCAAAGAATCGCGTCTCATCCGTCAATATGCGCAACTAATCGTTGTAGCGGCCACTCAATGATTCAACGATTGCGAGGCGCAGTAAGATGTTAGCCCGCAACTCTTTCTCATTTGCATCGGCCAGTTCTCTCAGCGCTTCGCGGTAAACCACCCGCGCATCATCGTAGGCTCCGGCGCGACGGTAACAGAACCCGAGTTCGCTCTGTGCGGCGGCTACTCTGGTCGTCTCTCCTAATGCCTGAAAGCGGGTTATACTTTCGCTGATTAAGTCTTTGGCCTTTTCCTGCGCTCCTTCAATCTGCCGGACGCTGCCAAGCCAACCGGAGAGGGAACCGGCGCGCAAAAGTAACTCTGCGGCTGTCAACTCGGATAGACCTTCAAGCGTAGGGCGTTCGCCGACGCCATTCCACAACTCGGCGAGCGCATCGCGCGCCGACTCGTACTCGCCTCTAAGCTCGAAATCCGCCGCTATTTTGGCATTAAAGTTGCGCCTGCTCATCCCGGCTCAACACACGGTTCTCTAACTGCTTCAACATTGTTTCGGCTAAAGACATGTGAGGACTCGCTTTGTCTGTGCTTGCCGGAGAATTTTCAGGCGGGGTAGAGTCTCGTTCTATCAGTAGGTTAGGCCGCAAATTAAACCCGGAAGGGTCTGGTCTCACTAATTACCCCGGCAAGGAAAGAAAAGATGAAAAGCTATCGAAATGCTATCGCCGCGCTCGTGCTGGCGCTTGCGTTCTCGAAGCCCGCCTTCGGCGAAGGCATACTTTGGACTGACTAGACGACGCCGCCGCAGCCGCAGGCAGAGGGCATAATCATACGGGAGCGGTCGCTCCCACGCCGGAAGAAGATACCCTGACGGAGATCGCGCTGAGCCTGTTGCAAACTCTGATAGCGCTGCTCTAATTCAGCAGAACAACTCAAGCTAATTGTAAGTTGCCACGAGACTCGCGGGCGGCGCGGTTTTTCTGTATCCGGCGGGAATATACAACAATTGCGTGGCTCTGCGAGAAAATTTTGAGCAGCGGGGAGAGGGAGAGGCCGTCTGAATGTCGGCCTCTCTCTTTCCTCGGGCAACAACTTGCTTCGCGTTATGAGCCTGCAAACACACCTTGCGAACCGGAAGCATTTCTCGCATGACTCAAGACGCTTGGCAGCGACGTGAACTTTCGGTTTAAACTAGCGAACAACTGTCGCGCGTTTAAATTTTTCAGTTCGCGGGTCGGCACTTTGGCGTCGCGCTTGACTTTGCTTGACTTTGGGCGCGGGCGCATGGATGCTTTGGTACGCATGTTTAATTTGGAGCGTTTCATTGGCGAGGTGCTGGACGGGAAGTACCGGCTGGAGCGTCTGCTGGGGCAGGGCGGGATGGGCGCGGTCTATCTGGCGACGCATCTCGGCACGGAGCGCCCCGTCGCGTTGAAACTGATCACGCCGGAGTTCATGCGCAACGACGAGTTCGTCGAGCGTTTCAAACGCGAGGCACGCGCGGCGGGTCGCCTGCGCCACCCGAACGTGGTGGACGTGACGGACTTCGGGTTCGCGCAAGTCGGCGCGCAGCGCGTGGCCTATCTCGTGATGGAATATCTGGACGGTTGCACGCTCGGCGACGTGCTGGCGGAAGAGTCGCGCCTGCCGATTGATTGGGTGGTGGACATTTTGGAGCAGACCTGTTCGGCCGTGGACGAGGCGCACCAGCAGGGCGTCGTGCATCGCGACCTCAAGCCGGACAACATCTGGCTCGAACCGAATCGCTTCGGCGGCTACCGCGTCAAGGTGCTCGATTTCGGCATCGCCAAGCTGGCCGACTCGACGGGCGAGTACGCGATGGGGGCGAACGAACTCGGCGCTTCGACCGCCACGCACGAGGAGCAGCAGCAACCCGCGTCGCAAACGGGCGCGCAGTCGCAACTCGAAGTCGTGCAGGAGTCAATCGCGCGCGCGGCCGCGTCGCTCGGGCGCGAGGGTTCGACCGGCGAACAGCCGCGTGGAAGTTCGTCTCACGGCGGTTCCATGCCGGGAGGCTCGTCCGAGGCCGCGACCCGTTTACAACTATCAGACGAGACCGAGACGGAACAACCGCAGACGTTGCTCTTCGCGCCGCCTCCCGCGCGAGGGCAGCAGACGCCGCCGCAGCACGATCCGACCGTCGCCGCCGGGACGCCGCGCGCGACGCAGGCTGAACACGACAGCGACAAGACACGCCTGCTCGATCCGGCGACGGCCGGGCGCGAGCCTGCGAACGAGTTGCAGACCGCGGCGGCGGCCGGCGTCACGCGCGTCGGCGCGATACTCGGCACGCCGCTCTACATGTCGCCGGAACAGTGTCGCGGCCAGCGGCTCGACGCGCGCTCCGACATCTACAGCTTAGGCGTCATCGCCTATCAAATGCTGACGGGCGAGACGCCTTTCGCGGGCGACATGGTGTCGGTCATGCGGCAACACATGGAGACCGAGCCGCCGCCGCTCAGGGATAAGAACCGGAAGGTGAAGAAGAAGGTGGCGCGACAGGTGATGGCTGCGCTCAAGAAGAATCCGGCCGCACGACCGGCGAGCGCGGCCGGTTTTGCGTCCGCGCTGCGCGGCAGTTCCGAAGGCATCGGGTCGCTCCTGCGCCACGCCTTCGCGCTCTACAGCGAGTACTTCCCGAAGTTCCTGCGCATCTCCCTTCTGGCGCACCTGCCCGTCATCGTCATGACCTTCGTGATGCTCGGCCTCGACTTTTTGCAGCGCGCCAAAGTTATGCCGAAGGCGCTGATGATCGCGCTGACGATCCTCTTCGGGCTGCTCAACATCGTCGCCAGTTTTCTCTCGACCTCCGTCATCACGGCCATGACCGCGCTGTTGGTGACGCAACTGCACGTCGCGCCGATGCGGCCGCTCTCCATGCGCGACGCCCTCGCGGTCTTGAAGCGACGCTGGCGGCCGTTCCTGCGGACGAGCGTCAGGGTCACGCTCACGATCATGGCCGGCTTCGCACTTCTGTTCATCCCCGGCCTCATCATGATGATCAGGTACGCCCTCTACGCGCCGGTCGTCTTAATGGAAGGGCTGGAGAAGCGCGCCGCGCTCAAGCGCGCCAACGAGCTTTCGCGCCGCTCGCGCCGCACCGTCGTCGCGCTGTTGCTCATCCAGTTAACGCTGCCGTTAATCATGGGCGCTATCGTCGGCTTCCTCTCGTTCAAAACGAAGGGCGGGGATTTGCATATTGACTTCGGCTCCAAAGCGTTAGGCCATTTCGCGCCCCTCTTCAACATCATCACCATGCCGCTCATCTCCATCACGACCGCGCTGCTCTATTTGAAGATGCGTCAACTCGGCGGCGAGACGTTCAAAGAGACGCTCGAACAGTTTGACAACGTCGAAGCCGCGCAGAGCCGCTGGCAACAGCGCATGCGCCGCCGCCTCACGGTCAACACGCCGGTGAGCCGCGGATAAGTGTGCGCCCGGCGAGCGATTCACGACACTCAAACGGCGACCCGCCGGAACTGACCGTAACGAAGCTTTTCCGCAACCCGACGCTCTCACGGAGAATCGTGCCGCGCGCCCATCCCTCCTGCGTGGGATTTTTTCACCCGAACACGCATGGTTTGTGCTATAGATTGGCCGCTACAGCCTTAAAGGTGTCGCGCGATCAACGGTCGCCTCGCTCGCATCTTACGAACATCGCGATCACCGCCTGAGCCGCCTTGCGCGTTCGCAAGGCCATCCGCTGACAAGCCTTCTTCAATGCCGACACCGTGGTTGCGAGTCGCCCGCCCCGACGCACACTCTCGCCTTCACACGGACGTTCGGGCGAGGCAACGGCGGGATCAAGACTCTCGCCGGACAACGAAAAGGAAAACATGATGCCCCACTACTCCCCCGCCCTCGTCTCGCGAGCGAAGCGTCTCGTCGAAACTTCTCCCGCCGGGCGTCGAGCCTCCGCTCGCGTCTTCAACTCTCACGCCGTATGGCTGTTCGCCCTGCTCATCCTGTTGAACGGCATGACGGCGGCGACAGCGGCGCGTGTCGAAGCGGCGGGTCAGAGGCCGACGCCTGCCGCCACGCCGCGTGCCACGCCCGCCCCGTCAGACCCGGACGCGCCGAACACAGGCGGCTCGCCGCGCTCCGCGACACAACCCGACGACGGCGTTGACGACGACGCAAGCGCGCCCGCCGCGCGCGCAACGACCGCTCAACCGGCAGCCACTACTCCGGTCGGCCAAACTTCCGATCCGACGAAAGCCACCGAGCCGATGTCGCGCGTCGTTGATGTTTATAAACTCGGCGAGGAGATTAAACGACCGGGCGACACGATGACTCAGGCGCAATGGGAATACGAGCGCAGGGAAGCGGGACTCAACGACGTTATCATCGTCAAGGTTGCGAACCTGCTCGACCTGGTAAACCGTGCGAAGTGCCGGGGCGCGTATGAGTCGGCCACGTGCCGCGAGCAGCAAATCGCGCTCTACATAGAGGGGCGGGAGATCAAGGGCTTAGTGCCCGAGTCGGGCGCGCCGACCATCGCCGATGACAACGCCGAACCCGGCACGCTTCACTATCACCTGCAACGCTCCGGCGGCTCGGACGAGCACTGGGCAGACCTGCTCGGCTTCAGTCACAACTCGGATGAGTTCAAGCTGCACCGCGACGTGGAGGTGAGCGTCGGGCTGCCCGGCGAATACCCCATCAAGTCAGACGTTAAGGACTTTCATCTCGTGCGCGTGCGCTTCTATCCGCTGCTCGGCTGGGTCGCGCTCTTTCTACTGCTGGGCTTTTTCCTGTGGCGGCTCGCCAGAGAGAGCGACTTCCTGCGCGACCGCAGACCCGTCCTGTGGAAACAGCGCAAGCCCTACAGTCTGAGTCTGACGCAGGCGGCGTGGTGGTTCGTGCTGGTTATCGTCGCCTTCGTCTTCATCTGGTTGGTGACGGGGCAATACGATCTCTCCACCTCTGTGCTGGTGCTGCTCGGCATCGGCTTCGGCACTGCGCTCGGGGCGAACGTCATCGGGCTGAACAAGAGCGTGACCCCAGCGGACGGGCAGGGGGGCAACAACGAACTCAGTTCTCTCCTGATAGCGAAGGACGCGCTCGAAACCGAACTCAGCAAACTTGAGTCGGATACAAATGCGGCCGGGCAGGCGGAGCGGCCTGCGCTGGCGACGCAGCTTGCCGCCCGGAAAGAGGCTTACAACGCTCTCATCGCGAAGATCAGGCAGAAGTTTCCCGAAGCGCTCGGCTGGGGACACGTCAACTTCCACACCGATCTCGTTTCCGATTCGCACGGCGTCAACTTCCACCGCTTCCAGATGATCGTGTGGACTATCGTGCTGGGTTTCATCTTCGTCCACTCCGTTCTGAGCCGCCTTTCCATGCCGCAATTCAGCACCACCCTGCTCACGCTGATGGGCATCAGTTCGGGCACGTACCTTCTGGGCGCGTCCTCCGAGCCGCAGCAGATAACGGGGAACGCGGGCGCGGCCGGCGGCACGGGCGCGACGAGCGATGCGGGCGCAGAAGACCCGCCCGCCCCTGATGCCGCAGGCAACTCGTCGGCCAACCCTCCGGCGCAATAGTTGACCAACCCTCCGGCGCAATAGTAGCGGACGCGCCCCGGTTTCGATTTCCGCCCCGCTGCGCGTTTGGGACTTTCGGCGCGAGCGGCTACACTTTGGGGTTTGACTTACACGCAAATTATCCAGAGGTAGTGATGAGCAGAAATAGCGAGACGGTTTTTGAGAGTTTTTTGCGGCGGCATGATGAAACGGCCTGGTCGGGCGCGCTCGAAAGTTTGCTTCCCGCCGTCCACGAAGTTGACCGCAACGCGACCTCCATCTGGTTCGCCTTCTTTCCCCTCGCGCTCGCGCGCGTCTTCGAGCAGGCGGACGAGCCGGAGAAACTTGCCGCACGGTTATTGATGCAGGGCAGGTATCGCCTCGAAGGTCAAATTGATTCGTCACACGCGTTTCTCTACGGCCATCGCTACTGGCCGGAAGTTAAACGCGCCGTCGCCGCGCTCGCCGTTCAATTTAAAGAAGAGACAGCCGCCGGCGAGGCCGCGCTCGCCGGTCAAATCCGGGCGGTGGCGCGCGAAGTGGCGACGCAAAAGAAGGTTGAAGAGTCGCTGCTCTTAGGGATCACGGCAATCGCGTTGATGACCTTGCGGCAGGTCGGACTCGAAGCCTTTGCGGCCTCGCCGGGCGAAGTCCGGTCAGGCGGCAGGCGCGCGCGGCAGTCGCCCGAAAAGATTTTGCGTGAGCGCGCGCGCGACGACAGCCAGGGCTTGCTCGGAGGATTCCTGCGCACGACGAACAAGCGTTGGACGGTGGTGTGGAACGAAGACGATCCGACGGCGCGCTTCCAGATGATTCAATATCAGGAAGTCGCCTCCGCCGCGGCGACAGACAACCGCGACTGGTCGCAGGTTGACCCGCGCTGCACCGTTGACGAGGGGCCCATACCCGTGCAGTGTCGCTCGGCTTCGTGCGGCACATGTTGGGTGGGCGTGCTGGGCGGCGCGGAGAAGTTGACCGCCGTCAGCCCGCGCGAGCGCAAGGCCATGCAACTCTTCGGCTACATTGATACGGACGACCCGCAGCCCATCATCCGCCTCGCCTGCCAGGCGCAGGGCGAGGGCGCGGTCTCAATCGTCATCCCCTCGTGGAACGGCGTGTTCGGAAAGTACCTGCGCCGAATTAAGGAAGAGGAAGCGGCCGAAGGAGCGCAGGCGGTCTCGCAATAATTTTATGAGCACTTCAAAATCGAACGGGGCGCGAAAAGCTGACGGCGACGCCGCCACCACGGCGGGGGGGCAACCGCCGCCGCTCGCGCGCGACGAACTCGGCCGCATCGAACCGGCTTCGCTCGCAGACCTCATCGAGTGGTTTCTCAACAACGACCCGCGCGTGAACATGATCCGTCACCCGAAGGTCGAGGAAGTCTTTCAATGGAAGCAGGCGGAGAGCCGCCGCGCGGGTGAAGAAGTTTACGAGTTCACGAACGCCGAAGAGCGGCTCGCTATCGGCATCATGCAGGCCATCGTCGAGAATGAAGGCGAGGCGGCGCTGCACGGCTGGATCAGCCAACTCCTGAACGCGCTCGACGACGCCACGAAAACGAACGAAGAAGTCTCGCACGCTTACCGGCTCGACACGGGCGGCGAGGCTTCGACCGTGGGCGAGGCGGCGAAGATTCCCACCGAGCGCGGTCGCGCCGTCTTCCTCACCTGCTGCTGGCTCGAAGCGCTCTGCACGGCCGAGGTGCGCGTGCTCGGCTGGGTCTACCAGCAACTTTACGGCAGACCTTTTCAACCGGGCAATTATTGATTTAGACTCTCACGCCAAAAGCGTTGGGACAAATGTAGGACGAATATCGCAGAGGACTTTTATTAACTATGGCCGAACCCGCGAATTATACCAACAACTCGCAGACGCTCGTTGTGGACAGCAATGAATTCACCTTTGAGACGCTCGAACAGACGAACGGCCACGCCACGGTGGTGCGCTTCGAGTTGAAGAACCCCGACGTGAAGGCCGGCGACGTGCTGCTCGTGCTCTCCGGCACGGACATACACTTCCACGGCATGATCGGCATCATCAGCGAAGACGGCTCGGCCGTCGCCACCGACCGGCGCGGCTCGCTGCTTCCCGGCAACACCGTTCAATAGGGATGAGGGCGGAACATTGATTCATTGATTCATCGGTTCATTGATTCAATGAAGAAATGAATCAATGAATCAATGAATCAATTCTCCTTCACCTCATCCACACATCCCGGTTCTCAAAATACGTCGGCGCGCCCGTCGGGTGCGTCTGGCGAAAAGCGTCGAAGCGGGCGAGCAGTTGCCGGTATCTGCGCTCGGAAGATTTGAGTTCGCGGTGCGGCAACTCTTGCAGGTAGCGTTCGACCTTCCAGACGTTCCTCACGGAAAAACGCCAGTCGTAATTGCCCAGCTCGTAGAGGTTGGCGACGCCGTAGCCGGTGATGCGCGCGGTGTAGTCAACGTATGGATCGAAATAGCTCCACGCCAGCCCGCGCAAATTGCGGAAGACGGGGCGGCGACCGTGCAGCCCTGTGTCGCGCGACCGCCCGATTGCGCCCCACAGTTTGTTGCGGCGAAACGGGAAGACGACGTGATCGAGTTTGTCCTGCGATTCGAGGCTGAGCAGGAGCGGCGGGTAATCGTGCTGCTCCAGAATGGCGGCGGCGACGAGCGCAGCCTCCAGACAGTGAACCTCGCCGTGGCGCAGCGACGCGCGAAACGAGCGTAACGTCCCGCCGCCCGTCTCGCGGTTGTACCGAAGCGCGGAGAGGTATCTCTGCACTTGCACAGGCGTGCGGTGCGCTTCGACGATCTTCCGCTCGCGCGGCGTAAATGCTTCCCTCCCCGGTTTCAGAGACATAAGATTTCAGCTTGTAGCAAACCGGGCGCGCGGCGCAAGTCGCGGCGCGCTAATCATTAAGCTTCCGGCACGGCCGCGCAGGTGAAAAAGGGCGGGCGCGTCTGACTTGATTCAAACGCAATGATGTTGTATGAAATTAACTTAACCGAAATAAATCTTCCCGATTGACAACGCGCGACGAAGAAATTCGCGCGCGCAAAATTCAAATCCGTCGGCCGCGTCTCACTATCAGCAATCCCGAGGCGGTCGCGCAATTGATAAGCAGGACATTTTTTTGTGAGCACCAGACCCGAACGCACGCCCCCGCCATTATCTAACGCCGAGCAGGAAACCGAAGCGGCCGCCGACCGGCTCAACACGCAGATCGAAGCCGCGCTCGCCAGCGTAGCCACGCGCAACAGCGACGACGCGGGCGAACTCGAAGCCTATGCCGACCGTATCGAACGCTCAGCGCGCGACCTCTCGGTCGCCCTGCGCGAACTGGCAAAACGCAGACGTAACACCGAGGATGAATAAGAATTGTCAGTTGTCCGTGGTCAGTTGTCCGTTGCCTGTGGCAATCACGCAAGTTGCTGAAGACGGATTTGAACAACTGACTACTGACCACGGACAACTTTTAATTAAGGAGTATCAAAGATGGCAGCATCTGTTCTGACGAAAGAATCGGGCTCGCAGGATCGTGGCCGCAGACGCAGCGAAGTGGGGTTGGATGCGCTCGGCATCACGCAGGCCAGCAATATCTACTGGAATCTCTCGACGCCGGAACTCTATGAAGAGATCGCGAGGCGCGGCGAAGGATTGTTCTCCGATCACGGCGCGCTCATCGTGGACACCGGCGAGCACACCGGGCGCGCGGCCAAAGACAAGGCCATCGTGCGCGACGGGAACAGCGACGACAAGGTCTTCTGGGGCGAGGTCAACAAGGAATTCTCGACCGAGCGTTTCAACGCCCTGCGCGACCGCATGATGGCGCACACGGCGGGGCGAGACCTCTTCGTGCAGGACACTTTCGCCGGGGCTGACCCGCGCTACCAGCTTCCCATCCGCGTCGTCACCGAACTCGCGTGGCACTCTCTGTTCGCGCGCACGATGTTTATCGAGGGCGGCCGGGAAATCGGCAACCACGTGCCGGAATTCACCATCGTCAACATCCCGAGTTTCAAAGCCGACCCCGAACGCGACGGCACGCGCTCCGCAACGTTCATCCTGATGGACTTCACGCAGCGGCTCGTCCTCATCGGCGGAACGTCCTACGCGGGCGAGACCAAGAAGTCCGTCTTCACGATTCTCAACTACCTGCTCCCGCAGCGCGGCGTGATGAGCATGCACTGCTCGGCCAACGTCGGCGACGCGAATGATGTGGCGATCTTCTTCGGCCTGTCAGGGACGGGCAAGACCACGCTCTCCGCCGACCCGGAACGCCAACTCATCGGCGACGACGAACACGGCTGGTCGGACGACGGCGTGTTCAATTTCGAGGGCGGCTGCTACGCCAAGGTCATCAAGCTCTCGCCCGAAGCCGAGCCGGACATCTACCGCACCACGCGCATGTTCGGCACGGTGCTGGAAAACGTCGTCTACGACGCGGAGACGCGTGCGCTCGACCTCGACGACTCCGCGAAGACCGAAAACACGCGTGCGGCCTATCCGCTGACGAGCATCCCGAACATCGTGCCCGAAGGCCACGCCGGCCACCCGCAGAACATCATCATGCTCACTGCCGACGCCTTCGGCGTGCTGCCGCCCGTCGCGCGCCTCACGCCCGAACAGGCCATGTATCACTTCCTCTCCGGCTACACGGCGAAGATCGCGGGCACGGAGCGCGGCGTCACCGAACCGGAAGCGACTTTCTCCACCTGCTTCGGCGCGCCCTTCATGGTCTTGCACCCCGGCGCTTACGCAGACCTCCTGGGGCAGAAGCTGACCCGGCACAAGGCCAACTGCTGGCTCGTCAACACGGGATGGTCGGGCGGCCCCTACGGCGAAGGCCAGCGCATGAAGATCAAGTACACGCGCGCCATGATCCGCGCCATCCTGTCGGGCGCGCTCTCGGAAGTGGAGACCCGCCCCGATCCGATCTTCGGCGTCGGCGTGCCCGTCTCCTGCCCCGATGTCCCGGCCGAAGTCCTCGTGCCGCGCAACACCTGGAAAGACCCCGAAGCCTACGACCGCAAGGCGCGCGAACTCGCCGAGCGTTTCAACAAGAACTTCAAGAAGTACGAAGACGGAGTTTCCCCCGAGGTGCGCGCCGTCGCGCCGAAGGCGAGCTAGAGTAGTCTGACTTCCAACGTCGAAAGGGCAGCTTCAAATGAAGCTGCCCTTTCTTTTTAAAACCTATACGTGATGTTTTCAGCGCAACTGCTTTTTAGTGCGTCCACGCACGCTTGTCGTTGATTTCCGCTTGCGCGGTTTCGTTGTAGGTTTATCAGCTACCTTCTCCTTCTCAAATTTAGCGACAATTTCATTAACAACGCCCTGCACTTCAGGTGAGAGCTTTTCGATTACTGATTTATCGCCTGTCAGCAAATAATCTATCGCACGTGCTAGTGGGAAGAGTTGCGGCTCTAAATCCGATGCGTAGATCAGTGTTTGTATAAATTTAAGATTATGCTTACTGAGGCTTAATAGAAATAATTCCGTAATGACTTTTATATACTCCCCTCGTGTTTCCTCATCCAAGTGCTTATTAGATTCCGCGAATTTAGCCCAATACATCTTCGCCGAATCAAGTTTTTCATAAACCATCAACCCCCCGAACACAATTACACAAGCGAGCGAGCGAGATAAATGAGTTTGCTTAAATTTTGGATTTAAGCCTAGTGCTCGATCATAGCTTGCAACTGCTTCCTCATACCTTTTCGCACGAAACAACACTTGACCATGGAAATACCAGCTCTCTGCGCGCTCTGGTTCATTTTCTAATGCGCGGTTTGCACTTGAGATAGCTTCCTCATGTCGGTTTAACCTACTTAGAGCCAAGCCCTTTACTGACCAAAAGATAGCATCCGTCTCTAGTCCTACCGCACATAACCTGTCTATATTTGTAACTGTATCTTCCCACCTACCTAAACCTAACAGAGCTGCACTGCGCAATCCCCACACCACATGGGATTCTGGGTCAATTTCAAGGGCGCGGTCGACGTGCAGAAGTGCCTCATCCCAATTCTCAGAATTGAGCGCTACATTAATTAGCTCAATTGCGGCCTCAAGTTCTGCCTTTTGTTGTGCTTCAGGCGAAGCTACTGCCGACAATTTTGAGCTAACAAACATTTCTTGGCTGATGCAACCAGCTTGAAGGAGTAGACCTAGAGTATTCTCTGACAAATTTGATAATACAGAAGGTGTTAGTAGTTCTTTTTGTAGTGTCTCGCGATCTCCTAACTCTAAGTAATTGCGTATGATTGACTCCACTGCCCCGGCTTTGTCATATGAGTCATCCATTGCTTCCGTCAAATAGCGACGGTGATCGAGAACGTTGCGTGCTTCGTGCATACGACCGCTGGTCAAATACTCGCGGAACTTAGCGTCGAGGCGCACGCTCTCTGTGCCCTTTTCCGCAGCGTCGTACCAGACCTTTAAGAAGTTAACGAGCCATTGCATGCGCTGGCGGGCGTCGCGGCCGAAGCGCATTTGATGCCAGATGGCATAGAGCGGTTCGGAGAGCGTGTAATAGGAACTGCGCTCGCGTAGGTTGGCGGCGCGGACGTAGCCGAGATCGGAGAGGCGTTTGAGTTGCGCGCTCACTTGATTCGGTTTTAAGCGCGTCGCTTCGGCAATCGCGGTTGGGGTCACGCCTTCATGTGTGCGGCTGGATTCGCGGGCGATATGGTCGAGAATTTTTCGCTGCTGCGGGGGCAGGCTCTCTACTTTAGCTTTGTAGTAAGGCGTCGCTTCGTCTAACAACTTTTCCAGGCCGCGCCGCACTTCGGAAATATCCGACTGACTGACAACCCGGTAAAGCATCAACACCAGGCGGGGATTGCCTCCCGTGAAATACTCCAGGACGCGCAGGCGGCCTTCGTTGGCTTTTAGGGTTTCTTCAAAGTCTTCTACTTTGTCTATTTCCGCGCGACGACGCAGTAAGTCCTGCATCTGAGCAAAGCGCAGGTTGTCGAGGTTGAGAATCTTGAAAAAGTTATAGAGCGGTTGATCGTATGCGCGCGCCTCGCGGAAGAAAGTAGTCGCACCGCCGATCAACATGACCGTGCCGTCATTCATCAACACGTCGCGCAGCCGTGCGTTGTCACGCTCGTCGTTGATCTGTTCGAGGATCATGTCGAAATTATCAACGAGCAAGACGAGGCGTTTTCCATGTTTGCACCGCCACTCCTTGATGACGGCAAACGCCGCCTCCTGTAAATCCTCACTGTCGCGGTACTGCTTTCTCAGTTTTTCGGTTCGTTCGAGTAATTCATCATCCTCGGTCTCGGCGGCCAGACGGGTGAGAGCTTCGATCCAGAAGTCTGACAGGTCATAGATGCCATACGACTCTTCTGCAAACTTCACCGCCTGCCAACCTTCCTTGAGATCGCCGTCCCTCACGGCGAATTGCACCATCAACAGCACCGTTGTCTTGCCCATCCCGCGCGGCGCGATGATCACGACGTGCTGCACGCCCGCGCCGTCCGGCTGTTGAGCCACTAGAGCAAGGAGTTCTTCGATCAATCCGTGACGGGCGACGAAAGTCGCCTTGATCTCTTCTTCCAACATCACATCCGGGTTGTATAACAGTTCCACGCTCTTGACTCCTTACACTTCAGTTGTCATGCCGTAGTGGCGCAGCCACCAATCACGCAGCAGCTTGCAGGCGAACTCATACCGGCGAGCCTCGAAATCATAACGGACGTAAAAGTCGTTTTCGAGATCGGACATAGTTAGATTGAACTCTTCGATGTCGGCGCGCTCCGCCATCTTCTCTCTGTAAAACTGAAAGCATGCGTCGCGCGTAAGAGCGCCGACCGTAGCAAGTTCACGCAGGATTCGTTTGACGGCCTTCTCTTCCTGCGGCTCATAATAATCACGTAGGCGGCTGTAGTAATGATCGAAATAAGTTTTGCAATCAACGCCCAGCACCTTTTCGCGGTAAATCTGCGCAACCTTCTCCGGCGTGAGCAGTTCACCATCAAGTCTGTGCTGTTTGGCGGCTTCCGAAAAGATAACTTGGATAAAGTAAGGAACCGGCGAGCCAAGCAGCTCAAGCATCTGCTGCTTGGTCGGATCATCAAGAGTTATCGTTTTTGATTTAGCTAACTCGCCTATGAAAGCAGTCGCGACTTTTCGGGTGAAAGGCTCAAGCCTGACCTGCTCAAAATCGTTGATGGCGTTTATCTCGCCCAACTCATTTAGAACTCGCCCTATACCAATTGAACCTGCGATTAAGAAGCGCACGTTAGTCAAGTCCGGTGATTGGCGAATGGTTCGTAGCCAGTGAAGCAGAGTTTTTGCTTCTTCCCTGTGCGCCTCCGAGCGCGCCATCCGATCAATCATCATCGGAAATTCATCTAAAACGAAGACAACCGGAGTTTTCAGTTGAGCAATCTTTTTGAAAAGTTCTTCTCCGCTCTCCTGCCAGCGCGGGCGTAATTCCTCCCGAAGTTTTAGCTTAACGTTAACGAGTTCTACCTCATCAATGGTACTTCGCACGCCAGACCATAAAGCTTGCGGAAAGTAGCTTAAGCTTTGCGCTATTTTTGCGAGTCGAGTATTGGTAGTCCTAGCAAGCTGCACAGCCAGTAACGTAATCAATTCAGCGGGCTGAGCCATATGCTCAAGGTCGGCATGAACAAACGTGTAACCGTCACGAGGCTGATCCATTAGACGGTACATGACACTCGTTTTACCAAAACGCCGTGGAGCGCCTAAAAGCACATTTCCTACTGCTAATTTTTCCCAGACAAGTTCGACAAAGGAATCACGACCGTAGAAATCATCCATGCGAACTGGAGGCCCAACTAAATTGTTCACCATGTAAAATACCTCGCCACAAGCAATAACACATCACTTCCGTTGCACAACACGGGCGTTGTACAACAGAAATGATGTAAAAAGCAAGGGCACTGATATGCTAGATAGGATTTCTCAGTAAATAGTTAAAAAATGGGAGTAAATCAGTGGATTTTACGAGGCGGTGAGCATTTAGTGTCCATAAAATTCTGCTGGGGAGAGTTTAAATCCTTCATAATACGTGGATAGACTCGTAAGAAGCGCGCCGTCGCGCCGAAGGCCGAATAAGCCGGACAGAGACTCAAAAAAAGAAGCGGCAATGCGTCCACAGCGCGTTGCCGCTTCTTTCATGTCGGAAGACCGGGAATCGCCGCTCGCGAAACCGCGCTCAATCCGTGTTGAGATAGAGCGCGAGCACCTTCATTTTCCCGTCAACTCGCACCAAATCCATGTGGTACATCAGCACGTTCGCGCAAAAGATTCTCGTGCCCTCCGGGTAGCCGTAAGACTCTTTGCCGAGCACCCACGCGCGGGGTCTCGTCCAGTCGCGCTCCGCTTCCCGGTTCTCTTCCTCACTCGCCCCTTTATGCCTCTCCAGCATAGATATTCTGGACGGCGATGCGTCGAGGTGCTTTCGCGCCAGCGCGTTCGCCCGCTCCAGAGTGGACGTGAAGCTGCGCAATTGCTCGACGCTCCTGATCGGTTCGCTATCATCGGAGTCGGATTTAGCTGTTCGCTCGGCCGACTGATTTTCCCTCGCCCGATCCTTTTGTTCCTCTTCAAACAAACACGCCAGAATCGGATCGTTTTTGAACAGATCAAGAACGCCGGGCGGCAAAACCTTGCTGAATACCTCTATATCCTCTCCTTCGCCGTCCGCCGCCGGACGGGACGCTTCATAAGCTGCATACAGCAGCCCGACCACGTACAGACAGTTATTGTACGCCACCTGGTAGCGCAACAGGTCTTCCCGGCCGGCCTGTTTCGCGACGCCCTTTTTCACCAAAAACAGCGGTTCGTTGATCGCCTCCCGGCGCAGACGCTCGGCGTAGTCTGAAACAAACATCTCGCCGATTAACGGCGCGAGGTCGTATGTTTCTTCCATGCGGCGCACGAAGCGTTCGGCGACCTCCAATACTTCCCGCTCCTCTCCCGCCGTGATCTTTGTCGCATCGCCCGTGTCCTGCACCGGCATCGGGCGGGCGGTCGCGCCGTTCATCGTCGCCAACAGCACGATTAACAACTTCGTGATTAAAACTCTTGCTTTCATGTCTCTCACCTCAATTTCCTCTCGCCATGAAGGAGCAAACCGCGAGGCTCGCGCGGCTGCCTCCGCTTTCGCTCGAAACGTCAAAACCTGTAGCCGAGGCCGATGGTGATGATCGAGCCGGCGGCGCGCTCTCTCGTCGCCGTCGTTTGATAAATGAAGATTGCCTTGTCCGTACTTCGTCAGTCGTTCGCGGGCAGGGCGCGGATGGCGCGCATGCGTTTGACGATCTGGTGAGAGATGTCTTCGGCGGCGACGCGCCCGTTGATGGCGACGACCTTGCCCGTGGCGACGACGATGCTGGATTCCGGTTCGACGATGCTGAAGATATAGTTGAGCGCGGTCTTCCTGATTTCCAGCACGAGGTCGGCGCGCTCGCGTCTCTTCACCAGAGAGAGTTGCCACTGGCCGAACTCCGGCAGCTTGTCGAGTTTGTATTCGAGATAGTCCGCGTTGATGTGCCGGTTCGGGCTGATGTGGATGGTGCGCGCGGCGCGCAGGATGTCGGTCGGCGTGCCGCCGCGCGCGGCCGATGTTGTAGTCGTGCGTGTGCGCGACGCGGCGTGCGCGTCCGAGTCCGAATAATTGCGGTCAGCGGCGCGCGATGTCTGCGCGTGCGCGCCCGCCGCGGCAATCAAGACGAACGAGAGAGCGCCGAGGCGCACGAGGGCGTTTGATATTTTTTGCATGAGACTTCTTCTTCCGTAACCTGTGAAATTATCCTGACCGTCGGCTTCCACATGGCAACGCGTATGCCGCGCGCGATTGTGTGATAAAAGCCCTGTTAAGTTGCTGGTCGCGCCGCGAGCGCCGCCGTGCGCGCCCGTCACCTGAAAGAAAATCGCGGCGGCCGTCGTCAGGCGATTCGCTTGAGGCCATTTTCCTCTTGACGGACGGACGGCGCGCGTAGAAGATGACAGGCATCCGAGCCGTGAGACAGCTTTTCCGCGTCCGCCGTACTTGAGGCCGCCCCCGACCGTTCAACTGAATTCAAATGATCGATCCGTCGAAGAACCGGACAGAGGCGACGAATGCGCCAGCGGGGACAGACGCCCGGCCGTCGTCCGAAGCGACGCGCGATGACGGCGGCACGCACGGCGAGAGCGCGGCGACGTTGCGCGGCGTCGTCGAGATGGTGCGGCGCGTCATGCGCTCGGACACGGCCAGCGTCGCCACGCTCTCCGTCGCCGAAGGCACGGTGACGTGGAAGGCGACGAGCGGCTTCAATTCGCTCGGCGATACGCACAAGGAGATCGTCAACCCGTTGCGCGGCATGTTCGCCGAGCAGGCCGCTTCCGCCGCGGACATGACGGTCATCGAAGTGCGCAACGTGGGCGGCGAGCTTCCGGCGAGTGAGTTTCCGCTGCACAGCGCGGAGGGCTTGCGCGATCTGGCGCTCGTGCGCCTGCGCGCGCGCGGCGAGACGCTCGGGCTGCTCGGCATCGGCTACCGCACCTCGCACCGCTTCACGGCCGACGAAAAGGAGTTGCTGGAAAGCCTCGCCGAGATGGCCGCGCTCGCGCTCGACAACGCGCGGCTGCTGGAGACCGTCAGCGCGGGCAAGAGAATTTGGGAGCAGACGTTCGACGCGATGCCCGACGGCATCATCGTCCACGACGCCTCGATGCGCCTCACGCGCTGCAACGCGATGGCCGCCGAGATGATGGGCTTCGAGCAACCGGGCGAAGCCATCGGCCTCGCCTGCGACGTGGCGTTCGCGCGACTCTTCGGCGAACGCGCCGCGGCCTTTCACATGAATTCAAGCACAAAAGGCGCGGCCTCGTCTTTCGAGATTCAGGCGGAGGACTCGCGGCGTTACCTCGTCGCGGTCGCGCCGCTCGACGGGACGGAAGGCGGGCGCGGTTCGAGCGTGATCACGTGGAGCGACGTGACGCAGATTTCAGAGATGCAGGAACAACTCTCGCGCTCGCGCCGCCTCGCCACCGTCGGCCAACTCGCCGCCGGGGTCGCGCACGAGATCAATAATCCGCTGGCCGCCATCACGACCTGCGCCGAGGCGACGCTGCGCGATATTCGCTCGACGCCCGACCTCGCCGCCGTCGCTGAGGAACGCTCCTGGAATTTTTACCTCGAAGAGATCGTGCGACAGGCGTTGCGCTGCAAAGCCATCACGCGCGGCTTGCTCGATCTGTCGCGCCAGCGTCGCGCCCGCCGCGAGCCGTGCGACATCAACGCGCTCGTCGAGCGCAGCGTGCTGCTTCTCTCGCAGCGCGAAGAGGCGCATGGCACGCCCGTCCTGGTCGAACTCGATCCGCAGATCGGCGAAGTGGCGACGGACGAGGTGCTGGTGCGGCAGATTCTCGACAACCTGTTGACGAACGCGCTCGACGCCGTGGAAGGCAACGGCTCGATCAACGTCTCGACCACGCTGGAGGGCGAGCGCGCCCGCATCGAAGTGGCCGATACGGGCGCGGGCATCCCGGCGGAAATGCTCGTGCGCATCTTCGACCCGTTCTACACCACGAAAGAGGCGGGCAAAGGTTCGGGACTCGGCCTCGCCATCTCGACCACTCTGGCCGAAGCCCTCGGCGCCGCGCTCACGGTCGAATCCAAACCCGGCGCGGGCAGCCGCTTCCGCCTCTGGCTGCCGCGCCGCGCGCCGGAGGCGAGAGACGAATGAAATTGCGGATTGCGGATTGCGGATTGCGGATTGCGGATTGAAAGCGAGAACTTGTTTTCTAATCCGCATTCCGCAATCGAAAGGCTATGACTAGAAAGATCAGCGTCCTCTTAGTTGATGATGATCCTCTGTTGCGCAGGCTCGTGACGGAGCAGTTGTCGCGTTCGGGGTTCGAGATGGCGTCGGCCGTGTCGGGCGAGGAGGCCGTCGAGGCATTGCAGGCGACCGATTACGATGTCGTGCTGCTCGACATGCGCATGAACGGCATGACCGGCCTCGATGCCCTGCGCGAGATCAGGCGGCTCGACGATCCGCCCGAAGTGATCATGCTCACCGCCGACACGTCGCTCGGCACGGGGATCGAGGCGATGCGTCTCGGCGCATATGATTACCTGACCAAGCCTGCCACGCTCGACGAGATGGAGGCCGTCATCCGCAAGGCCGACGAGAAGCGACGGCTCGTCAGGCAGAACGCGGGACTGCGCGCGGCGGCGACGCGCGGCACGCCGTCGGCCGAAGAGGGCGCGCGCACGCTCGTCCACGCGAGCGATGCGATGCGCGGTCTCGTCTCCATCGCCGAGTCGGCGGCGCGTCTCGACTCGACCGTCATCCTCACGGGCGAGTCGGGCACGGGCAAGGACGTGCTCGCGCGTTTCATCCATTATCGCAGCGCGCGCTCTGATTCGCCGCTCATCACGATCAACTGCGGCGCGCTGCCCGAAGCACTCTTCGAGTCGGAGTTCTTCGGCCATGAGAAAGGCGCGTTCACGGGCGCGACCGCGATGAAGCGCGGCCTCATCGAAGCGGCCGACGGCTCGACCCTTTTCCTCGACGAGATCGGCGACCTGCCCGCGCCGATGCAGGTCAAACTTTTGCACTTCCTCGAACAGGGACGCTTTCGCCGCGTCGGCTCGACGCGCGACCGCGCCTCCGACGTGCGCATCATCGCCGCCACCAACCGCCGCCTCGCCGAAGACGTGCAGCAGGGACGCTTCCGCATAGACCTCTTCTACCGCCTCAACGTCATCTCGCTCCACGTCCCGCCCCTGCGCGACCGGCGCGAAGACATCCCCGCGCTCCTTGATCATTTCCTCGCCCTCTACCGCGAGCGTTTTCAGAGACCCGCGCTTATGCTCTCTGAAGAAGCGCGCCGTCTGCTCGAATCCTCTGACTGGCCGGGCAACGTGCGCGAACTGCGCAACACCATCGAGCGCGCCGCCGCCCTCTCCGACACGGACGAGATCGGAGCCGCGCAGTTCTCACAACTCGGCGACAGGAAACTGACCGTCGCGCCCGCCGCGCTCCCGCCACGCGACGCCGATGCTGACGCGCCCACCCGCACGCTCGAAGAACTCGAACGCCAACACATCCTCCGCGTCCTCGAAGAGACCGGCGGCAACCGCGAACGCGCCGCCATCATCCTCGGCATCTCTGCCCGCACCCTCTACAGGAAGCTACGTGAATATGAAACGAATGTTAAGGAAGTAGAATGATTAAGTGAGGGGTTTACTATTGCTTGGTGGATTTTCTTCCAATCTATTCAATGCTATTCTAATTTGCGATGCAAATTCCTTATCATCTAACTCCAATATAAGCTTTTCTGCTTTTCTTAAGCGCTCGATACCTTCACTATATTTCCCCTCTGCCACGTCCAAAAATCCGAGTGTGCTCAGCATTCTTGCCTCTCCATCCCTATCCTCTAGATCGCGTTTAACGCTGAGGCTATCTTCGTAGAACTTCCTAGCTTCCACATAGTCACCTATTTTTCCAGCTAATATACCAAGCTGTTGGAGTGATGCAGCTCTTACCTGCTTAAATCCAATCTCTCGTGCTAGCGTAAGGCTTTCCTGATAAAATTGCTTCGCTTCTGAATAATTATCTGAAGTTGCGGATAACGTACCGAGTTGGTAAAGCACGCATGCAATGTTTTTCTTATCACCCATTTCATAAAATGTATTAAGTGCTTGCTCATATAAATCACGCGCTTCATCTATCTTATCCTCATCGTGTAAAATTATTGCCAATCCCCAAAGAGCTGAAGCAACTTTTCTTCTATCATTTTGCTCACGGCTTATTTTCAGACTCTCTTCATAAAAACTTCTCGCGCCAGAAAAATCTTCTGTGACGTAAGCTAATGAGCCAAGTTCTTGTAATGATGTAGCTACTCCTAACATGTTGTTTAGCCCCCGCTCAATTTTGAGGCTCTCTTCGAGAAGTTGTCGTGCGCTAACGTAGTCACCCATATTCCGTAGTTGGAAACCAAGATTGTGAGAAGTCGAAGCGATTAACCGACTATCTGCTTGTTCCCGAGCTATTTCAAGTGCTTTCTCAAAGACTCGTTTCGCCTCGCCCCACTCTCCCAGTTCACTATAGATAGCTCCTATTCTAGACTGAATAACAATCTGAGTTTTTCGCTCACGTGCGCCATCGCCTAACTCACAGTAGTCAGCCAGTAAGCCCTTTAACATAGTAAGGCGCTCCCGCTTGGCTCTCTCGGAGAGGCTACTGGTTAGATGCTCTTCTTCATGGTGAATAGGTTCAAAGGTGCGCTCTGTAATGTCAACTTCAGGTGCGAATTCATAGAGGCCGCTGCGCCATGCCCAGAAATCGGGTGCGCCGCGAGCAAGCGCGGTGAGGGCGTAGTCGGCTAGCCAGAGGACAAGGGGGCAGGTTATATCCTGCCGGAAGAGTTCGCGGTTGAGATTGAACGATGCAAGGATCGGTGGGTAAGCGTCGGACGAAGGGATGGAGTGTTCCAAGCCGTAAACGAAAAAGACTATCTTGTGTTGTTTGCTGCGGCTGGGTTCAACCTCATCTCGCGGAGCATGAGCACTCGTCTCAATCGCACGTCTCTCTTGTGAGAGGCGGTCTTTCAAAATGGGGAGTAGATCATTTACAGGCCCGTCCAGTTCGATTTCGACGAGATGAATGTTGAGGGCGTCGAGTAGTTCTTTGCAGGCGGCAACGGCGTTGAGCCTTTGAGCGTGGAGGTTGCTTTTGACGAAGCCCAGCCAGAAGCATTCGGCGAAGTCGAGCGCGCGCACGAGCCGTCGCACGATGATTTCGGGCGATTCAGCCCCGGCGTCAATTGTTGAGTGTAAGTTGTCGGGCGCGCTCATCTTCCAATGCTTTCTTGAAACGATTAAGTTTATGCACCGCCGGATGAACGTCGTGCCACGGTTCGATGCCGTTGGCGTATTCAAGGACGCTCAAGTTAAAAAGCATTCTTTGATGTTCCGTGTCGTTAGGGATGTCGTTCGTCTGGTGAACCTGCACCAATTTCTCAAAGTGCTCGTCCGGGATCATGCGGCTGAAGGCCGAAACTAAACGCGCCTCGGCTCGCTCCGCGGCGTTTTGGGTTATGGGCTGAGACTGTGTCTCATCCGCATACTCGATGCTATGACGCACGAGAGTCATCAAGTCGCGTGGGTGTCCTCCGCTAACACGGCAGAGGTAGGTTATGGCGTCGGGGTCTGCGAGCGTAGCCACGTCAATCCGCTGATCGAGAATGCCGCGCAGACGATTCAGACCTTCCGGCGAGTCGCCGCCCCCTTTCGTTTTCGGCTCGTGCGCTTTGATCATCGGGAGAACGCGGCTGTCGGGGAAGATGCCGCGTAAGATGGTCGCCTTGCGCGCGTACATCATCGAGATCGGCACGGTGTAAATGATGTGACACCGGAGCGCGCATAATTGCTCACCATGCTCGATGAACAGCGCGTCGTGAGAAGTACGCTCTTCGCTTAATTCTTTCAGCGTGACACGATCTAAGTTATCTACAATGACGATCACACCCTTCTTGCCGCGCTTACGTAACTCAATATTTATCCGACTAATCAATTCGTTGAGTTGTTCTATGAGTTGAGAAATTTGCCGGTCAAGTTTGTTTCGGATTTCCGTCTTAATATCTGCCCCAGTTTTGATCTGCCCTGTGTACTTAGCAAATAATCGCCCTATCAATGGGACGAATTTTGGCAAGCCGATCCCAAGCGAAGCCTCCGTTTCTAATTGCTCTTGCACGTCCTCCCATTCATTCTCTTGATAAACAACTTCTGAGAACCAACGTTCAATCGGTTGCAAGGCTTCTTCCAACTCATCCCTTAACAGTATCTCTTTGCCCTCGTCGCTAAACTCCTCTACGACCCGCCTAGCTATGGACAATAACAAATCGGTGTAAATGAGATCATTAGGGTCAAGAAACTTATCTACCTCGAAATACACTACACAAAAATCGGCTTTTTCCAATCGCTCTTTCAGCCTAAGCAGCTCTGTTGATTTTCCGCATCCACGATGGCCGGTAAAAAGCTGGTGCGTGTGTTTATCGGAGAAGGAGATCGTCCTAAACATCTGTGTAACCGTATCTTCATTGCCTCGCACGTCATTACAGTTCACATAACGCGGATCGCCTGATGGTAAGGGTTGAGTCGGATCGGCAAGGTTGTAGGCTTCACGCAACGTCTTGGCAGGAGGCATAGCGACCTCTTTCAGAAAAGTCTCAAGTATTAGCAGTTCAAATTATAACTTCCATTGTTGAAGACTGACAACTTGTCCGTAGGCTGACAAAACGGCAGTCGGGTTTGTCATCCCCCGCCGCCGCCGGGTCGCCGTCTCACCTTCCGGTTTTGAACAACTCCTAACATTTCATCACTTAGCTCGTGTGTGAGCGTCCACGAAGGGCGCGGCATGTGAATTGACTTAGGTATGGTTCGACCGGGTGCGTTTTCGTGTCCCGTTGAGAGTCAAGTCGGGGATAGGAAGCGAGAGTCCAGAGGATGGCGAAGGTAATGATTTGTGATGATGACCGCGCGTTGGCCGAGGGACTGGTGGCCGCGTTGCGCGCCGCCGGGCACGAGGCCGAGACGTGTCGCCATACGATGGACGTGCTCAGGGACGCGGCGGCAGGTCGTTTCGATCTCATCGCCTTCGGACTCGACATGGCCGGATTCGGGCGCACGGGAGCGGTCGAAGCCCTGCGCGAGATCGCCCCGCGCGTACCGCTCATCGCCCTGCACGAACGTCCCTCCGAGATCATGCGCGCATCATCGCGCGCCCGATTTGCCGCCGTGCTTCCGCGCTCGCTCGCCGTCGAGGATTTTATGTATGCCGTCGCGTGCGCGCTCGCCGAACCTACAAACACCGGCCGGAGGCGGCCTGCCAGGCAGGATGTTCTC